>JAYVEZ010000055.1:0-15104 GCA_043773645.1 Cytophagales bacterium | reverse complement strand
CGTGTTTCAAATTTTCCAGATTCCTTGTCGACTTTCGTAACAAAGAAGATGGGCCATATGCGATGGATGTCCTGATCAACATAGGTACCATCCGTGGATGCAAAATATTTTTGTTCGTTGACCATAAACAGAATGGAGTTGACGTAGTCCGCTCCGCCCTTCATGGCTGCACTGTTGACATTCAACAGCAGATCTACTTTTTCTTTGATGGGAACCTCAAACGCATTTTTTTCAATGGGAGCCTTCCAGGTTACTTCTCCATATCCCTTCTGGGGTGCGAGCCTGACGGGCTCCGTCAACAAGCGTGAATTCTCTTTGGCAATCGCGACCGCCAGTTCTGCGGTCTTGGCGATGTTGTCTTTGTCGAGTTTGTCCGTTGCCGCAAAGCCCCATCCACCATTGGCAATCACACGGATGCCCATGCCGAACGATTCGGTATTTACAATGTTTTGCACCTTGTCTTCACGTGTTACAACAAACTGCTGCAGGTACCTGCCAATGCGAACATCCGTGTAGGTTGCGCCTTTGCTCCGTGCTGCATTCAAGGCGACATCGGACATTTGTTTTTTCCACACTGGATCGATGGTCTCCAGCGCTCGCTCCGGGTGTATCGGATGTCCCATCACCGGGATACCAGGCAAAAGGGTGGCAGCAGCGCCCATGCCTGATAGGTAAATAAAATCTCTGCGTTTCAAATTAATGGGGTTTAAAAGGTTGGATCAATGGATATTAGACGTTGAAGGGCCCTCAAAAGTTGTGAAACATAATTAGCATTTTAATAGCGGTCATCCAAAAGGATGTTCGGAATCGGACTAAAAAAGAATCCCTGATTTTGGTCAGGGATTCATGCATTGGGGTCAGATCTATTTTATACCGCGTCAGATAAACTGGTAAAGGTAAAGTCACGGATTTTCATGTAGGGTATCAGGAAATTGGCGCCGCCACCGGGACCGCCATCCACGCTCACCCGCACTTGTTTGCCTAGGGTTTCCAGGTTGTTGAGCATGATTACGGGGCTTTCATTGAAGCGGAAGTTTTTTACAGGATGTTTTATCTTTCCGTTTTCAATGAAAAAAGTGCTGTCGCGGGTAAGGCCAGTATACAATTGTGTTTGGGGATCAACGGAACGGATGTACCAGAAACGCGTAACCAAAATCCCTTTTTTTGTGTCTTTGATCATGTCTTCCACCGAGGCGGTTCCGCCTTCCATGATGGCATTTCCCGGGAACGGAACGGGCGGTACATTTTGCTTGGATGCCCAGTAGCGGTCGTAAAACAAATTGCTGACAACGCCATTCTTGATGATATCCATCTTTTTGCGCGCTTGTCCATCACCAGTCCAGGGAGAGGCCGGAACATCAATATTCCAGGGATCGGTATAAAGCGTAACACGTTCATCCATGATTTTCTCACCCATTTTTGTTCCGCCTCCTTTTTTCGACATGAAGCTGCGTCCTTCGTCGGCGGTGCGGGCGTTCATTCCGAAGAGCATGTTGCGGAGCAGTTCGGCAGAAGCCGCTGGCTCGAGGATGACTGTATATTTTCCGGGTTCAATGGCTTTCGCATTGCGGGATTGAAGGGCTTTGTCAATGGCGATGTTGGATGCTTCAACCGTATCAAGCTTATTCACATCATTATAGTCGCGGGTCACCCAACCAGAACCGGTGCCATCATTGGAGCGCATGGTTACGGTGAAAGTAACCCCTGTAGATTTATTGAAGGCAAACAATCCCTTCGTATTCATCATGGCGGAGAAGTTGTTGCTGTCTTCCAGGTAGCCTGCCGCGGTAACATCTTTTGTGGCAGCAGGGTTTATGCTGTTGGCTGCGGCCTGTGCCCTGTATTCAGGTGTGATCTTCGCCGTCGCCTCAATGTAGGTTTTGGATTCACCATAGGTCTGTTGTGTGAGGGGTTCCATGAACTCTGGATTCTCCGGAGCCAGTTGCGCAAGCTCTTCAGCCCTCCTCACAACCTTTTCAAGCGATGCGTCATCAAACTCATTGACGGTGGCAACGCCCGATTTTTTACCATAATAGGATTGAACAGCCAGCGTAACATCGCTGCTTTCGCCAGCGGTGGACACGGAATTTCTGGCGTAACGGATATTTCCTCCGTTTGATCCGTTGAGGTTGGCCTCACAACCGTCAGCTTTGGAGTAGCTCAGAACTTTTTCAAGTATCTTCTTTGCTTCTTCTTTTGAAAATATTGCCATGTTGATTTACGATTTAAGATTTTATGAAATGATTTTCGTTTCTGATCTCTCCGATTTATATAGTCCTTCCGGTATTGATCACGTTTACTCCATTGAAGCGCGCCGTGGCTGATCCGTGAGAAACAGCATTGGATTGACTTGGCTGTCCTTTGCCATCATTGAAGGCTCCGTTCAGACGGTAGTCTCTTTCATCGCACACCTGAGCACATGAATTCCAGAATTCCTGGGTGTTGGACTGGTAAGCAACATCTTTTAACATGCCTTCGATCTTTCCGTTCTTGATTACAAAGAAGAGTACGCCCCCAAACTGAAAATTGTAGCGTTGTTGGTCGATGGAGAAGGAGCCATCTTTTACAATATAAATTCCTTTCTCGATGCCACTGACCATTTGCTGCGGTGTCATCTGATCTTTTCCAGGGGCAAGGGATACGTTCGCCATTCGTTGGAACTGAACATCCCTCCAGCTTTGCGAATAGCAGCAACCATGGGATTCCTTTTCACCAATGATATAAGCCTGGTCGCGGATCGCCTGGTAATTGACCAGGATTCCGTCTTTTACCAAGTCCCACTTTTTGGTCTTCACGCCTTCATCATCATAGCCTACTGCTCCTAATGAACCAGGCTGTGTTTTGTCCGCCAGAAAATTGACAACCTTGCTGCCATAGTTGAATGTCTTCGTCTTCCACTTGTCGAGGGTAGCGAAGCTGGTGCCCGCAAAGTTCGCTTCGTATCCAAGTACCCGGTCGAGTTCCAACGGGTGGCCCACTGATTCGTGGATGGTCAACCAGAGGTGGGAAGGTTCGAGCATAAGGTCATACTTGCCCGGCTCCACCGATTTGGCACTGATCATCTGTTTCGCCTGTTCGGCAGCCATGGCTGCATCTTCTACGATGTCATAAGACTTATTATATAGCGTGATGCCGCCGGGCCCCTGAATCTTGTCTTCGGCACGGCCGTCCATGTATTCATATCCCATTCCTACGGGTGAGCTGAAAGCAGACCTGGTCTTAAAACCGCCAGCCTGTTTATCCAGCATCGTGACATTGAAATTGGGCCAGATGCGGTGAACGTCCTGGTCAATGTAAGAGCCTTCGGTGGACGCAAAATATTTTTGCTCGTTGACAAGAAAAATCAGGCTGTTGATAAAGCTGGCACCTTTTTCCATGGCTTTGGCGTTGGCATTCAGCAACAAGTCCACCTTATCTTTGATCGGCACTTCGAAGCCATTCTTTACAATGGGTGTGTTCCATGATACCTCACCATAACTCTGAACAGGCGCGAGCTTAACAGGTTCCTTCTGAAATTTAGAGTTGGCTTTGGCAATGACCACCGCGCGTTCAGAGGCCTTCTTGATTCCATCAGGGCTCAGGTCATTGGTAGACGCAAATCCCCACGTACCGTTGGCGATTACCCGGATGCCAAGTCCAAACGATTCCGTGCTGCGGATGTTCTGGACTTTGTTCTCCCGTGTGATCACGAATTGGTTGAGGTACCGTCCGATGCGAACGTCTGCATAAGAGGCTCCGCTGGACCTGGCTGTATTCAGGGCCACATCCGCCAATTGCTTCTTTTGTTTTGCGTCCATACCCGGATCGAGCAAATGCGCCGGATCGACATCGTGGGCAAAAGAGGGGATTGGCAACATCAGTGCACCAGTACCCAGGCCTGCTAACTGAATAAAATCTCTTCTCTTCATATTTATATTGTTCTGCCTGTATTGATTACGTTGATTCCATTGAAACGCGATGTCGAACTTCCGTGCGACACGGCGCTTACTTGTGAAGGCTGTCCCTTTCCGTCAAAGAAGGAGCCAAAGAGCCGGTAGTCTTTCTCGTCACAGATCTTCACGCAGGAGTTCCAGAATTCCTGGGTATTCGATTGGTACGCTACATCATTTAACATGCCTGCAATCTGGCCATTCTTGATTTCATAAAATACGGTCCCGCCAAACTGAAAATTGTAACGTTGTTGGTCGATCGAGTATGATCCACGGCCAGCAATGAAAATTCCTTTCTCTACATCTTTCACCATTTGCTGAACGGAATATGGATCTTTTCCGGGTGCAAGGGATACGTTGGCCATGCGCTGGAACTGTACATCACTCCAGCTTTGTGAATAGCAGCACCCATGCGACTCTTTTTGTCCAAGTATGTGCACCTGATCACGGATCGCCTGGTAATTGACCAATATGCCGTCCTTAATTAAATCCCATTGCTTGCATTTGATCCCCTCATCGTCATAACCGACGGCGCCGAGCGAACCGGGCTGAATCTTGTCAGCAAAGATGTTCACCTGCTTGCTGCCGTAATTGAATGTGCCGGTCTTCCATTTATCCAATGTCGCGAAGCTGGTTCCTGCATAGTTGGCTTCATATCCAAGCACCCGATCCAGTTCAAGTGGATGTCCTACCGACTCATGAATGGTGAGGCCCAGGTGATTGGGTTCCAGCACCAGGTCATATTTACCCGGCTCCACTGATTTGGCCGACAGCATTTCTTTGGCCTGTTGCGCACCAATGGTGGCGTCTTCAATCATGTCGTAGCTGTTGCGGTACATGGGAAAACCTGCCGCTCCCGTCAATTTATCTTCTGACTTTGGTTCCATGTATTCATAGCCCAATCCCATGGGAGCGCTCAGTGCCTGGCGGGTCTTGAATTTTCCAGCCGCCTTGTCAATGGCAGTGATGTTGAAGGTAGGCCAGATGCGGTGGATGTCCTGATCGATGTAAGATCCCTCGGAAGATGCGAAGTATTTTTGTTCGTTTACAATAAACAGATTGGAAGCTGCAAACCCGGCACCATTTTTCAAGGCGGTGGCATTGGTGGCCAGCAACAGATTGACTTTATCAGAAACCGGGATTTCGAATGCGTTTTTTTGAATGGGTGTTTTCCAGCTTACTTCTCCGTACGATTGGGTGGCAGCCAGTTGAACAGGATCTTTTTGAAATTTGGAATTGGCTTTCGCAATGGCAATCGCACGGCCGGTTGCTTTCTTGATTCCATCCGCATTCACTTCGTTCGTAGCGGCAAATCCCCAGGTGCCGTTGACGATGACACGTATTCCTACCCCAAACGATTCAAGGTTTACAATGTTTTGGACTTTGGCTTCCCGGGTGTTGATGAACTGGTTCAGGTAGCGTCCGATGCGTACATCGGCGTATGTGGCTCCACTACTCCGGGCCGTATTCAGGGCGACATCGGCCAACTGCTTTTTTTGTCTTGTGTCGAGCGGCGATTCCAGAAATGCTTCTGCCGGTATTGGGTTACCTGCCATATTGAGCGGGAGCATAAGACCGCCGAGGCCTAAACCGGTAACTTGAATAAAATCTCTTCATTTCAAGGCTTAATCGGGTTAATTAAATAATTGGTTTACTAACAAAATTTAAGGTAGTGGATAAACGGAATTTATGGTGCCTCTTTCCTGAAAATTATTTGAATGGCACCTGACTCACGACTCCTACTTTGTCAAGTCTATCAAATGATACATAATTCTCGAGAAGGGGTCACAAAGCCCACGACGAAAGCACAAAGGACACAATGAAATTAGAGATCAAGTTGCATATTTACTTTAAATTCTTCGTGTTTTCTTTGTGCCTGCGCACCGAAGTGCTTCGGCACACAGGTGTGCCCCCTTAGTGCCCGTTGGACCTTGCCTTTCTATTTCTCAACAGTTGGGAAAAGAAGATTCAAGTTGATAAGACCACTGGCACATAGTCATTCACATGGAGACGCGAAATTGTTATTCAGCACCGATTGCTCATTCCATCCCGAAGGAGGCGATCCCCAACTCAAGTCCCCTTAATTCAGCGAGGCCTTTCATTCGTCCGATGGCGGAATAGCCAGGTTGTGTTTTCTTCTTCAGGTCATCGAGCATCTGGTGTCCGTGATCAGGTCGCATGGGGATAGAGTTTCCGGTGCGTTGCATGACTTTCAAAACTTCTTTTACAACGATGGCCATGTTGGTGTCACCGTCGAGGTGGTCGGCCTCATAAAAATTACCTTCATCATCGCGACGGGTATTGCGCAAGTGGAGGAAATGGATATGATCACCGAGGTGGTGAATCATGCCGGGGAGATCATTGTCAGCTCGAACGCCATACGAACCGGTGCAAAAGCAAAGTCCGTTGGCGGGGGAGGGTGCGGCATCAAGAATTTCCCTTGCGTCTTGTTCCGTGCTCACCACACGGGGAAGTCCCAGGATTGGATAGGGGGGATCGTCGGGGTGGATGGCAAGCTTTATTCCCAATGACTCGGCGGTGGGCACGATCTTTTGAAGAAAGTAGAAAAGATGCTTCTTCAGCTTTTTTGAATCGATCTCATGATAGCGCTTTAACGCTGTGAGAATTTGTTCCTGTGTAAAATGCTCTTCACTTCCGGGCAATCCCATCA
This sequence comes from Cytophagales bacterium, assembly GCA_043773645.1. Lineage (GTDB taxonomy): Bacteria > Bacteroidota > Bacteroidia > Cytophagales > Cyclobacteriaceae > ELB16-189. The sequence continues at coordinate 8,504 of JAYVEZ010000055.1, read as the reverse complement.
AGGTGTTCTTGTAAAGTGCATCTTTATCGGACTGGTTCATCGTTTGAAATCGAACCTTGGCCCTCTCAATTTCCGCTTTTGTGTATTCACTTTCTGCTCCGGGACGCTTCAGCAAGAAAAGATCAAACGCAATGAAGGCAGATTTCTCAAACCGGAGCGCCTTGCTGCCATCTGCAAGTGCGTAACTGGGATCGGTCCTCATCCAATCAAGGATGGGCATGAAGTTATAGGTCACGACCTTGAGTCCGCAGGCAGCGACATGGTGAAGACTCGTGATGTAATGTTCAATATATTTTTCAAAACCTGCAGATTGTGTTTTGATGTCTTCATGCACGGGCAGGCTTTCGATTACGGTCCAGGTAAGGCCGGCGCTTTCAACTTCTTTTTTTCTTTTTAGAATGTCTGCTTTTTGCCAGACCTCCCCGACGGGTACCTGGTGAAGTGCCGTGACAACTCCTGAGCATCCCGCTTGCCGAATGTCTTGAAGACTGACGGGGTCATTGGGGCCAAACCACCGCATGGTTTGTTCCATTAAAACGGGTTTGTTTTGGACGTGCGCTGACATTTTGACTCAAGCAGATTAGTTCTGCAATATCGACAAAAGTATAAATGTCTTTGCGCCTTAGTGCCTTAGCGGTTAATATCCCAACCGGTATGTTGATTCCGAGGCAGGAGGTTATACAGACGAGAGACTTAATCTGATGAGCCCATTACTAGCCGGGGACCCTGTACACCATAGAATTGATATTGATCCCGGCACCCACCGCAGCGAAGACGATGATATCATTCTTCTTGATATGATAATTGTCCAGTTGCCCCCTGCTCACCAGGTCATACAAGGTCGGCACGGTTGCAACAGAACTATTTCCCAGCCAGGAAATCGTCATGGGCATGATCCCTTTTGGCAGGGTGGTTATTCCATACAGTCCTGCCAGTCTTTCCAGGATGGCCACATCCATTTTCTGATTAGCCTGGTGAATCAACAACATGTTAATGTCTGAAAATGTGAGTCCTGCATTGTCGATACTTGCCTTGATAACATTGGGCACCAGCTTCAGCGCATACTCATATAATTTATGTCCGTGCATTTTCAGGAAGACGTCACCAGCGGGATAGTCAGGATCATTTGACTTGTCCATATAGATGGTGAATGCGTGACCGTTGGCATAGGTTTCTGTGCTGTGTGACAGGATGCCCACGGGTGTATCACTCATCCGGGCTTCCAGCAATATGGCACCAGCTCCATCCGAGTAGATCATGCTGTCGCGGTCGTGGGGGTCGGAGGTGCGCGACAATGTTTCAGCACCGATCACAAGGATCCGTTCTGCCTCACCCGACTTAATAAAAGAGTTAGCCTGTATTACTGCTTGCAACCATCCTGCACATCCGAATGGAATATCATAGGCAACGGTCTTTGGATTTTTGATTTCAAGTTTTTGCTTCACGCGGGAAGCCAGGGATGGAATGCACTCACTGCGGTGGTTGGAATATGTCATGTTACCGAAGTTCTGTGCCACGATGATATAATCGAGGGACTCCCGGTCTACGTGAGAGGACTTGAGGGCCTGTTCAGCGGCGAAGAAACCGATGTCGGATGCTACCAGGTCATTGGTTACATAGCGCCTTTCGAGTATACCGGTAATCTCTTCGAATTTGCCGATGATTTCCTGGTTGGATTTATCGAGCTTTTTTCCGGCCCCATCAAAGAATTGGTGATTCAGGAAGTGACTATTCGGTATGATTTCAGTGGGCAGGTAACTGCCGCTGCCAGCGATGACAGCATAACGTGATGAATTCATCATCAAGGTTACGGCGCACCCGTGGAATAGCAAAATAATAGGATGAAAATCTACGTTTTTTGCAAGTTTTTTAACGTACCCTCGTTAGGCCAGTACCTCTATTTATGACTCATTGCTTCCAACCTTTTCAACAATGGGGGATGGGAGTAGTGAAAGAAGACATAGAGCGGATGTGGGTATAAATTGCTCAGGCTATCAACGGAAAGTTTCTTCAGCGCATTCGCAAGGGCCTTTCCATTGTAGTGATCACGGGCATAGGCATCGGCCTCAAACTCATTCTTGCGGCTGTACATGCTCATCAGCAATCCGGTTATTCCACTGATGGGAGCAAACAGAATTCCAAAGGCCAGCAGGTTGAGGTGGATGGCCTGCTGACTTCCCCCAAGGGCCAGGGAGAGATTTTTGTTAAATACCATCAAAGACAAAATGAAGAGCATGAAGAATATCTGAACGACAGAAAAAACATAACCCCACACCACATGTTTCTTTTTAAAATGACCGACCTCATGGGCCAGTACAGCCACAAGTTCCTCCTGGGTGTGGTTGTTGATGAGTGTGTCGTATAGCACAATTTTCTTCTTGCGGCCAATGCCGGAGAAGAAAGCATTGGCCTTGGCGGAACGTTTGGATCCATCCATCACAAAGATGTTGTCCAGGGGAAAGTTGATTTTCGTTGCAAAAGATTCGATGGCAGATTTCAGGTCGCCGTCGGGCAGCGGTGTCAATTTGTTGAACAGGGGAAGGAACAAGGATGTGTAAAACATATTGACCAACAAAACAAAAATGGCTGCAATTCCTCCAAACCAAATCCAAAATGTCGGGCCGATGGTTTGGATGAGGTAGATTAGCCCCGTCACCAATGCACCGCCGATCAGCGCGCCCAAGACATAACCTTTCAATTTATCCATAATGAAAGTCTTGACGGTTGTCTTGTTGAAACCAAATCGTTCTTCGATCACAAAAGTGGAGTGCCATTGAAAGGGAAGTGTGAGGATATCGGATGCCAGTACCAGGATTCCAAAGAACACCAGTGCCAGTACAATATCATTTTGAAAGAAGGGTCGCAGCCAGGTGTCCAGCATCCCAAACCCACCAAAGACGAGCATCAATATGGACAAACTGAAACCAAAGGCAGCCGTGATAAAGCCAAACCTGGTTTGTTCGCGGTGATAGTCGAGCGACTTTATATATTTTTCGCGGTCATAGAATGATGCGATGTCATCCGGTATGTCCTTGCGCTGGGCTTTGAGGTTGATGAAGTCCAGGACTTGTTCGAAGACATAACTCAATACCGAGATCAGTAGGATAATGTATAGAAGGGTAGCCGGTTGCATGGGTTATTTTTCGATGTCTTTTTCGGCGGCGGCGTACGCAAATCCCGGCCATGCATTGGATTGCAGGATGATGCTGTACAGACTTTTGGCCTTCTCTGTATTTCCATTGTAAGCATACCAATTGGCCAGTCCGTAGATCTTGGTGACTTCCTGAACAGACATTTTATCAGGAGCCATATTGACATCAACGAGTTGTTCAGGAGTGATGTAGCCTTTGTACATCATAATCCTCCGGAAGTATGCGTTCTCGCGGTCAGTGTCCGTGTCGGGTGTCAAAGGTTTCAGGAGTTCTTCAGCTTCTTTTTTCTTTCCGAGGCGTTGGTAGCAGTTGTAGAGCCAATCGCTGGCACCAGCAACGTTTTTTAAATCCCCCGCTGTGTCCAGGGCCTTCTTGAATGCTTTTGCGGATTGAGTATAGTCCTTGGTGAGGTAATAGTACACTCCAATGTGATACCAGATCTGATGGCGCACCGTAGCGGTGGGTTTTCCGTCAATACCATATTCCATCACTTCTGGCTCCTTTTGAATTAGTTTCTCTGCTTTATTCAGATCGGCAATGGCTTGATCCAATTGCCGCAAGGTGATATACCGATGCCCCCGATTGCGCAGTAGTTTGTACGAATTGGGATATTTAGACAGTCCTTCAGAATACACCTCGACAGCCCTTTTGTAGCGTGCCGTTGCTACCAATTGCTTTCCAATTTCGATATAGTCATCGTCAGTTTGCATTGGTTTGCTTCTGATCGATGCAATCACGCTGTCACTTTTTGCAAGGATCAGGGGCGGGGCCGTTGCCGCGAACAAGGGCTTGCCGGCAAATGATTTGGCCTCAGGCATGAGGCTATTTTGTTGTGCTAAAGAGACCACAGACGATAGAAGGATCATCTGCAAGCAGGGGAATCCAATTTTCTTGAACATAGGTGCGGAATTTATGATGGTTGTCAATTTTAGGTCAAAGAATGGAAAAGTGAGTTTGATTTGTTCACAATGAGCTACTCATTAGGCGACGCCAATTGTTCAAGTGCCGTATCAATCTTCCGAAATGGAAATCCCTTCAAAACTTCGGCCATTGACTTTTGGATGTGATCGTTGCTGAGATTACCTATGCTTCCCTCGTGGGTGTGCTTGACTTCTTTTGAATAAGTAAATTTTCCCTGCTCAATATCCTGCCCGATTTTCTTGTAGGCATCCCGGAAGGGCACACCTTTCAGCACCAGCTTATTCACTTCCTCCACACTGAATAAATATTGGTACTTCTCGTCTTGCAGAATATCCTCGTTCACCTGGATATTGGACAGCATCAACTGCACCATTTGCAAGCAGTCGTTCAGGGTTTGGAATGCAGGGAATATTTTTTCTTTCAGCACCTGCAAGTCACGGTGGTAACCGGAGGGCAGGTTGGTGGTGACCATCATGATGTCGTTGGGCAACGCCTGCAAGGAATTACATTTCGCGCGGACCAATTCAAAAACATCCGGATTCTTTTTATGAGGCATGATGCTGGAGCCTGTCGTAAGTTCTTCAGGGAAGCTGAAGAAGGCAAAGTTCTGGTTGAGATAAAGACAGGCATCCATAGAAAGTTTGGCCAAGGTGGCAGCAATATTCCCCAAAGCAGAGGCTACAATCCGTTCCGTTTTGCCGCGCCCCATTTGGGCATAGACAACGTTGTAGTTGAGATCGTCAAAGCCAAGCAAGTCGGTAGTCATTTTGCGGTTGAGAGGAAATGAGGAACCATATCCGGCACCCGAGCCGAGCGGGTTCTTATTGACAACTTTGAATGCCGCCTGTAATGTGATGAGGTCATCTACCAGACTTTCCGCGTAGGCACCAAACCACAGCCCGAAAGAGGAAGGCATCGCAAGTTGCAAATGGGTGTAGCCTGGGAGCAAAACGTTCTTGTGCTCTTCGCTTTTTGAAATTAACAGTTCGAAAAGTTGACCAACATTTTCAACAGTTGTCTTGATTTCACTTCGAAGAGAGAGTTTGATGTCTACCAATACCTGGTCATTGCGGGAACGACCGCTGTGGATTTTCTTTCCCACATCTCCAAGCTTGGCGGTTAGCATCCACTCTATTTGTGAGTGAATGTCTTCAACACCTTCTGAGATTTTGAAATTTCCCTTGTCAATATCTGAGAGGATATTTTTCAATTCCGAAGCAAGTGACACGAGTTCTTCCTTTTTCAGCAAGCCAATGGACTCAAGCATCGTGATGTGCGCGAGGGAGCCCAGTACATCGTAGCGGGCCAGGTAGAGATCAATGAGGTTATCACTTCCCGTGGTGAAGGCCGTAACTGCGTGGAGGGATTCTTTGTCTTTGGTCCAGAGTTTCATTTTTGTTGCAGGTTGCTGGTTACAAGTTGCAGGTTAGCGGCAAACTCGATAGTTATTTATTGTCTGTTTTAATTTTGGGGAATTCATTCAGGTTGCTTTCAACCCATTGGATGAATTTATTGATTTTTCGACTGAGTAGAAGATAATTGTTGTTCAGTTGATCGTATAGGGTCTTATTAGGAAGGGAATTGGTTTCAAATAGGAATTCTAAATGGACTATTGTTTCGTCACATTCTGACTGAGCATATATTAAGTGTTTTATGAAATCAGCTTTGTATCTCCTTCTGCCATATCCCTCAACTATGGCAGATGTAACTGATTTGGAGGATCGCCTTACTTGACTGCCTTCCTCGTACATTTCAAATTTGGGCAAAGTCAATGAAATCTTGTGCACTTCAAATGCTAGTTTTTTTGACTCTTTGTAAATATCTAAATCTCGATAACTTTTCATGGACGAGACATTTGAACTGCTAACCTGCAACTTGCGACTAGTAACTTGTAACCTCTTGCCAATTTACAAGTTTTCAATCAGCTCAATATAAGATTTGATCCCCTGTTCAATTTCCGTCAGGTAAATATATTCATCGGCGCTGTGCGAACGGGCGGAATCGCCTGGTCCCATTTTGATACTGGGCACAGGAATCAATGCCTGATCGGAGGTTGTTGGCGAGCCGTACAATTTCTTTCCAAGCTTTTTAGCGGACTTCACCAGTGGATGAGTTTCTGGTATTCCGGATGGACGCAACCTGAGAGAACGGGGCGTAACCGTACATTTTACATTTTGCTTCACCACCTCCAGGACTTCTTCCAAGGTATAAGCATCGGTTACTCTGACGTCTACCGTGAAGTTGCATTCCGGTGGCACCTGATTGTGGGCTTGCCCTGCATGAATCATCGTCACGGACATCTTCACCTTGCCAAGCGTAGTGGAAGTTTTAGGAAATTGAAATGTTCTAAACCATTCAATGTCAGGCAATGCTTTGTAAATGGCATTTTCACCTTCTTCTCTTGCCGCGTGTCCGGCTTTGCCCCGACAGAGGCAATCCAGCACCAGCAACCCCTTCTCAGAAGCGGCCACATCGGTCAAGGTAGGTTCACCCACAATCGCGCAATCAATCCTCGGAAGGAGCGACCAGATGCTTTCAATGCCATTCGATCCTGAAATCTCTTCCTCTGCTGTCGCGGCCATCACTATATTGTATTTTAAATCGGTGCGTTCGTAGAAATGTAGGAATGCAGCGATCAACGACACCAACGGTCCGCCTGCATCATTGCTTCCGAGGCCGTATAATTTCCCATCTTCAATCGTCGGTGTAAACGGGTCCCGGGTGTATCCTGAATTGGGTTTAACCGTGTCGTGGTGCGAGTTGAGAAGAAGGGTAGGGCGGGTTGAATCAAAATGTTTGTTCAGGGCCCACACGTTGTTGCTTTTTCTCTGGGCTGCTATACCATGGTGTTTGAAAAAATTCTTCAGTATGGTTGTTGTTTTATCTTCCTCTTTGCTAAATGACGCAGTGGGGATCAACTTCTTAAGCAGATCGAAGGAGAGAAGGTAAAGTGGCTCTTGAATTGACATAAATCTTTGTTGCAAGTTACCAGTTGACAGTTTTGCTGATAACGTGTGACTGGTAACCCGTATCTGGTATCATATTTTAATCAGCGTCCCCTCAGTCTCCTCATGGGTATTCTGAATCAAGTCAGCCGCTTCGCCGATGAGTACTTCTTTTACGCCAGCGTGAAGGGCGGAGAATGCATTTTCGAGCTTGGGCAAAATCCCATCGGTCAATACACCCTGTGACAATAGTTCTTTGTGAAGGGATTCATTGAGTAACCTAATCACCGAATTTTCATCTTTTAGGTCTTTCAAAACACCTTTCTTTTCGAAGCAGAATATGAGCCTTACTTCAAAGTGTTTGCTGAGGGAGATAGCCAACACCGAGGCAATCGTGTCAGCATTGGTGTTGAGGATAATCCCGTTGGCGTGGGTGAGTGGCGCAAATACGGGTATCACGTTTTGCTTGAGCAGAAAATACAGCAACGTTGAGTTTACGCTGTCGGGCGTGATGTCGCCAACAAAGCCATAGTCAATTTCTTTTACCGGTCGCTTGACGGCCTTGATCATGTTTCCATCCGCGCCCGTCACTCCCATGGCATTGCATCCGAGGCTTTGAAGTTGCGCTACCATTTTTTTGTTAATGAGTCCGCCATAGACCATTGTTACCAGGTCGAGGGTGGGTGCATCGGTGATGCGTCGGCCATCGATATAGTGGGATTGAATGTTCAGCTGGTCGCCAATTTTGGTGGCAATTTTTCCGCCACCGTGAATGAGAATTTTGGGAGACTGAATGGAGGCAAAATCTCTGAGGAACCGGTCGAGGGCCACCTCATCATCGAGCACATTGCCACCAATCTTGATAATGTATAATTTATTCATATCTCAAAGGTTGCTCTTAAAATGAGGAGCAGGGTTAATTCGTTTGTAATATTTCCGCCAATACTGCCTGAGCTGCCCACACACGGTTGCCAGCTTGTTGGGTCACGAGGCTATTTGGGCCGTCCAGCACTTCGCTGCTTAGCTCCACATTTCTTCTCACCGGCAGGCAATGCATGACTTTCGCCTGGTTGGTTTGCAGAAGTTTTTCATTCGTCAGCATCCAGGCAGGGTCATGGCTCAATACTTTTCCATACTCATTGAACGAGCTCCAGTTCTTCACGTAGACATAATCAGCGTCAGCCAGGGCTTTGTCCTGATCATGCGTTATGGTGGCGTCCTTGGTAAAACTATCTTTCAATTCGTAACCTTTAGGATGAGCTACCACGAAGTCAGCCTCACCCCAGGCCGTCACCCACTGCGAAAAGCTGTTTGCAACACATTGCGGCAATGCCTTCACATGGGGCGCCCAGGTGAGCACCACCTTTGGCTTTCGCTTCTCGAGAAATGTTTCTTTGATCGTGATAATATCTGTAAGGCTTTGGAGGGGGTGGAGTGTTGCGCTTTCGAGGCTGATGACGGGGATGCCAGAATATTTTATGATTTG
>JAYVEZ010000054.1:0-11391 GCA_043773645.1 Cytophagales bacterium | reverse complement strand
TTTGCCGTGCTGGCCTCTCTCCCACTGAATGTGATGTACCGCTCCCGACAGCGGTACTTTACTGACCACGTAGGGCTCTCCGTAGAACTGGTGTGTTTCAATCTGTTAATCAACGCCTTGCTCCTGACGCTGGTTGTCAACCTGCTGCACCTCGGTACTTACGTGGATGAATTTGTCCTGACGGCGGTTTTTGTCGTTACCAATCTCTATTTCCTATTCCGCTCAGGCTTTATTTTTTATGAAGAAAGGGGTGTTAGGCTGGTCCTGAAATCAATCCTTATGATTGCTGTATTGAAGGTAACGCTGGAAGCCTATCGGGCAATTTTATTCTACATTACAATCGGATCTCTGTAAGGAACGATATTGACCTACCGTACGGTCCTCAACAAGTTATCGATTAACTCATCAACCTGGCCGTTGTCTTCCTGGCCAGCGAGGCGCTTATAAGTCAAAAGGGATTGCACGGCATCTTCAATTTCTTTGCTCATGGCCTGGGTAAGGCCAAGGTTGAAGTAGCTGTTGGGGAAGTCGGGCTCGATGCTGATCGAAATCTGGTAGTGCAGTTTGGCCAAGGGCATATTTCCAAGCTCAGCATAAAGATTGGCGAGATTATAATGGGATTCAAAATGACGGGGATCTTCTTTCAGGCTCAAGGTGAAGCAGTCCACAGCCTTACCATAATGTCGCAACTTGGATTCAATGATTCCCAGGTTACAAAATGCATCAGGAACGCTATCGAATTCTTTGATGGCCTTCAGGTAAAGGTCTTTTGCCCGTTCGTCGCCATGCTCATCCAGCAACAATGCCTCTTCAAATGTGCTGAGCTGATTTAGTTTGATGACCTTCCCCCCGGTAAAGAGATTGAGCTGACCAGGGCGGTTGGGTGGCGTTGCACGCTTCTTGCTCACCGGTCTGAAGCCGAACTTCTCGGGTGGCTGAATCGGAAACTTTACAACTTTTGCCATGATGCAAAGATAAATTAAAAATCATCAATGCAGGCTTCTTGCAATCGGAATGAGATATTCTATCCTGTTTTCCCCCTTACTGTCTTGGTTTCCTTTTGTGATTTCTTTTTCTCTTTGGCAGCCGGACCCTTTGCCTTCTCCATGGGCTTCTTCGCCTTTTCAATGCTTGCCTTCAAGGCTGTCATGATATCGACAACGGGAGTTTCTTCCTCGGCAATGGTAATAATTTCCTTTCCTTCAATTTTTGCCTGGATCATGCTGCGCAGTGCATCCTGATAATGATCCTTCATCTCAATGTCAACAAACTGCTTGGACATAGAATCCACCAGCATCTTTGCCATCTTGATTTGTTCCTTGTCAACTTTAACGTCTTCAAGGAGTTGTGGCACTTCACCTATACTTCTAACTTCATTCGGATATCGGAGTTTATAAAGTAAGATTCCGTTTTTTTCCGGTGTCAGAAGGACCACCGTTTCGCGGTCGCGCAGCACCACACGACCCACCCCAACCTTTCCGCTCTCTTTCAATGTCTTGGCCAACAGAGAATACGTTTTCGCGGCAATGTCTCCATCAGGACCAATAAAGTATGGCGCATCAAACAGGGTTGGGTGCACTTCGGTGGTCTTAACAAACCCCTCAATATCGATGACTTTGGTGCTCTTCAACTTCACCTTTGAAAAATCTTCGTCATCGATGATCACAAATTGCCCGGGCTCATACTGATACCCCTTCACAATGTCTTCGGTCCGCAAGGTCTGCCCGGTCACCTTGTCCTTCTTTTCATAGCTTACCTGGTTGTGCCCTTCTTTAGAAAGCAGGTTGAAGCTTATCGTTTGCCCTGAATCAATGGCGTTGTAAACCCTGATGGGAATGGTGACCAGGGAAAAACGGATGTGACCTTTCCAGATAGCCCTCATAATCGAATTGTTATTAGATTAAAAAATTAGAACAATGGCCCTAAATTATTGATAATGAACAGTTTTTCAAAATTCAATTTCATGAAAATTAGCTATTCGGCCTCCCTCACACAGCGAAACCCTACGGTCGCATTCCGTTCAAAACCTTGTGAAACCCTGAGCAAGAACTGCCGGTAATGAAGTTCGCGTGGCCCGCCCTGAACGTACCACCAGCTGGAAGACGGCTTAAAGTAGCTACCTCCTTTCATCATGACATATCCATAGCTCCCACTTTCATAGGTATCGTTGGTAAGTTGCCAGACGCAGCCCACGAGATCTTGCAAGCCGTAAGCATTGGCTCCGCGGGGATAACTGCCTACAGGGTATGGCTTCCCGTCACCCAGATTGCAATTCTTCGCATCGATACCCTCGAGGGAAGAAACGGTCAGTGTCTCGGTCACAAATTGCTCTTTGCGCGTCACCGGACGCGTTTGATTCCATGGCCATTCATTTCCATTGGCTGTCTGGGCTCCATATTGCCATTCAACTTCTGTTGGCAGCCTCTTGCCTGCCCATTGGGCATATGCCTGGGCATCTTCGTATGAAACATATACCACCGGATATCGCTCCTCTCCTTTGGGAATCTTTCTAGCCGTCCAGTGCTTCAGGAAGTTCGCTGTATCAGAAGGGTGGTAATTTGTTGCTTCAAGAAATAACCTGAACTCTTCATTCGTAACAGGGAAACGGTCCATAAAATAAGATTTCAGCTCCACAGCTTGTCCGAGGCCTTGAACCGGGTATGGGATAAAATCGTCACCATGCGTTGCCTTAAAAACAAATTGGCCAGCCGGTATTCTCACCATCCCTTTGGGCGGGGTGGCTGTGCTCCTGGTTTTTGAACTTGTGCTTGTCAGTCTTGGAGTGCCTGGCTTGATGGTAACGATCACCTCATCCAATAATTCCTTATCATTAAATAGCTGAACAACTATTTTGCCTTCATAACGACCGAAGTATTTCCAAACATCAACAACCTGATTGCCAACCGCAAGGGTAATGGGTTCAGATTCGTATGTTGGCTCGCCCTTCCATACTCTTATCAAGTTACCGTTGTGGGCTACAATGCTCAGTTGATTTCCGGTTAAAGAATATGAGATCATTTCCGGCAACTCAACCAAACATCCTACCTGCCCCTCATTGTTTGTCCCTAAATAAGAATTATTAAAAGCATCCACGGATACTTCAACATAGTTGCCTCGGGAAATCTCTTTCACGACTGCCTCGGAATGATGCAGGAGATCAACCCAATGGAATCCCGGCTTCTTCTCCACCTTCATCAAGGATCCTGCATAGCCTTCGGGCTTGAGGCTGAAGATTGTATACAGGGTCTTGTTGCCCGAGGGCCAGCGATTAACCCAAAGGCTGTCATGCGTTGTGGGAACCAGAACAGAATAATCCTTGGATATAAAATTGGCCTGGTTCTCCCGAAGGATCCTTGAAGTCTTGCCAAGAAATCTGTATTGATCTTCTTCCCATGCAGGATGCCCCGGAGCAAACTGGTTAATCTCGGTCCCGTAACCATTGAAAAATGCAACCGCATATTCTCGTCGTATGGGTTCTTTATAGACTTCTGCCACACGGAAAATTGCAAAGTCAGGTTTGATGAGCTTATTCAGGTTTAGCATCGGTGGATAATAAAGCGCATTGTGTACCCGGCCTGACACAATGGTGGTCATGTCTTTGGGCACCGCCATCCCCTCGCTGTACATGATCACACCCGGCTTAACCTGATCAGCCGCCAGCTGCAGCTCCATCGAGGATTCACCTTTTGTGTCCATCACTACACCATCGGCTGAGGTTTCGCGGATCAGCTGAGCCAATCCCTGCAAATGTCCCTGGCTTCGGGTACTCTCATCCCATGGATTATATGCGATGAAAAATTTGGTGTTGTGAAGGCGCAGCGTATCGGCAAGTACCCTCAAGGCCTTGAGTCCGCCTGGCAAATCGCGGTACATGTCAAACTGGTTTCGCTGATCAAGACCCAGGGTCGGCCAGGTTGGCCATAAGCAGATGACATCATCTCCGCCGTAGAGTTGTTTTCCGCGTTTTAGGAAATCGTCCCAATTGAATTTGCCGGTCACATTGGAATAATAGTCTTTGTCCCATGCCATCATCAGGTGCATGACATAGGCGCCCCGAACCCATTTCAAATCTTCGCGCTGGTACATTGATTCATCAAAGGTGTCAACATCATAGAGTTTTCTTTCCTGAAAAACCTTGCGCAACCCATCCTGCCATACTCCTTCAAAAACATCGAGATACAGCCAATAGGAAACAGAGCCACCCGGTGCCAGGATCGTTTCAAAACGGCGGCGGGTGGCCTGCTTCAGTGAATTGGGATCACGCCTGGTCAATCCAGCCAGGCTCAAGTTTCCATTGAGCGGCACGCCGCAGTAGCCAAGCTCCCATGCGTTGTCAGGGACGATGACATTCACGGGTAAGCGCCCCGGCCTGAATAAATGGGTGCGCGACAACCGGTGATTTCCTTTACCCGTAATGAAAACCTCTTTCTCAGAGGGTGCAAACGGAACGACATTGTGTAAGTGGACTGTGTCTTTTGATATATTGACAAAGGTGATCCTTAGAGAGGCCACTGATGGAACTACGTCAAAAGAAATGTTGAGTTTGGACGATTGAGTTGAGTTAAGAGTTTCTGCACCGAGGTGATAGGATATCACTGGCCGTGCCACAACATATTCAATTGAATTGACCTTGACTTTTTTGAAGGCTCCCTGCTCGATTGTCACTGCAGGAACCTGTGCTTGTCCAGGGCCTGTTGACAAACAAAGAATACCAGTTATAAAAATGAGAAAGGGTTTCATAAGGTTGTCTAACGGCATAAGACAAATTGAAGCTGCACCTTAATGCTGCGTACTGGAATCAATGTTCAATTTCCTAATCATTGCTGGGCTCACGGAAGTGGCGTAGGCACCATAGGCATCCATGAGAAGTCCTCTGACTCCCTTGCTTGAACTGATGGCAAAAAGTACCGAGCTATCGTCAGGATCATTCAATCCTTCGAAGCGGTGAACTTCATCTACATGGAATTCCTCAGGCTCCAATCGCATGTCCAGGGAAAGGCATTCGATCCATTCGTGGTGAAGATTGAAATCTTGAACATATCCTTTCAACTTAAGGGCTTCCAAGGCTTCCGTCATGGTATCATAGGTTTTCATCGCAGAAAAGATTGGAGTTGAATGTAGCAAGAAATAAATAACTATTTTTGACCGTTATTCCACCATGAGAATATTGATTACGGTTGGTATTATTCTAATCCTTGGTGCGTGCAGCGCCAACCAGACTTACCATACCGTAAGTGTTAAAAAGCCCATCTATCACCATACATGGTATAAGAATAGCCGTTGGCATCAAAAGCTGCAGGTAGGAAGAATCCGTATACGCTGGTTTGAAAAACAGGGAGCCAAAAACGTTAAGATGAAGGGGTAATGGTGAATTGTCAAAGGTTAATGGTTAATGGTTAATGGTTAATGAGGACAGTGTATTCATTAACCATTAATCATTAACCATTATTTCACTGGATTCCCTTCAACGCCATCTCGACCTGTCTCCTCAAAAAGATTTTCAGCGGGCTGATCTGCAAAATATGGGCGGTGATTGTAGAGCCATAGAACACCGTACTCAATAAATTGGTCACATCCCGTGTCGATGTGGCTTTGGTAATTTCCTTCTTGAAGATTGCTTCGAGCGCAAACTTTTCAAACATCTGATCGACGGATTGAATCTCGATGGATTGGACATCAGGCAGGTGTGGAAAGAGAAACTTCTTCTCTTCACCTTTCACTGGAAAAGGCTTTGGCGGCCGCTTGGGGTTGGCCAGGTAGGCAATCAAGCTCAAAATGATGCCAGGATGCTGTTCGGTGTCTTCACTCAGCTTGTCAAATAGGTAGAAAACACCTTGCAACCCTTCCTTCGGCTTTTCTTTTAATTCCACCAGGCGGCGAAGGCACCAAACACGGAAATAGTAAGATAGGATATCCTCCTTGGTGGGGAAGTATTTGAACAAGGTGACCTTGGAGATCTTTACTTTCTCGCAGATATCATCGATATACAGGTCATCGAAAGGCTTTTTACCAATTAATTTTAGCGTTTGCTCCAGCACCGCCAACTTCAGGCGTGCGGCTTTCTCTTTTCTCAGGCTCATGTAAAAGTTTGGCGGAAATAATACATTTAACGCGAAATAGCCTAGCGATATTCCATGAAGTGAATTTTATATCTTTAAGACAACCAAAATGCGGCTGCGTTCCCAGAGTGATACCGTACCTGTTGGAAATGACCAGAAAATATTTAATACCGTTTGAAAATCAGTAAATCAAAATAATCCTTCATGAAAAAAGTTGTACTCCTGTGCCTGGTCAGCTGGATGATCGCCTGCCAGTCTGAGAAGAAAGAACATGTTTCCGGCCTTATTGCTGAGTCTGCCATGGTGGTATCTGCCCATCCGCTGGCATCACAAGTCGGTGTAGACATCATGAAGAAGGGCGGCAATGCAGTGGATGCCGCCGTGGCGGTACAACTCGCGCTCACGGTGGTCTTTCCAGCAGCGGGTAATATTGGAGGTGGTGGATTCATGGTGCTCAGAATGGCTGATGGGGCTACCAATACCCTCGATTTTAGGGAGAAAGCCCCCGCCCTGGCTACCACAGATATGTATCTCGACAAGGACGGCAACGTTATTGAAGGATTAAGTACTGCGGGTCATCTCGCATCCGGAGTTCCCGGCTCTGTGGATGGCATGATTGAAGCTCACAAGAAGTACGGCCTCCTCTCCTGGCAGGAAGTCATCCAGCCCGCCATTGATCTTGCCCTCAACGGCTTTCCATTAACAGAACGGGAAGCGGCTAACTTCAATGGATTACACGACCCGTTGATTAAGTACAATACCATCAAGCCCGACTTCCTGTTAAAGACCTGGACAACAGGAGATAGTATCAAGTGGACAGACTTGGGACACACCCTGGAGCGGATCAGGGACCAGGGCCGGGCAGGGTTCTATGAAGGCAAAACAGCCGATGACCTGCTGGCCGAGATGAAACGAGGCAAGGGGCTTATCACCGCTGAAGATTTGAAAAACTATAAGTCTGTCTGGAAGGCACCCGTCGTTGCCACTTATAAATCGTATAAAATTATCACCATGCCTCCACCCTCCTCCGGCGGTATCTGCCTGATTCAGTTATTGAAATCAATCGAACCCTATCCTGTCCACCATTGGGGTCACAACAGAGCCGAGACCGTTCATCTCATGACAGAAGCTGAGCGATGGGTGTATGCCGACCGATCAAAGTATTTTGGCGATCCTGACTTTTTCAAGATGCCATCCAAAGAATTGCTGGACAGCAACTACATCGTAAGCCGTATGGGATTTTATCAGGAGGGAAAGGCAGCAAACAGCCAGGAGGTCTTACCTGGAAAAATTGCAGGCTACGAGTCTGTGGAGACTACGCATATTTCAATTGTCGATCCACAAGGGAATGCAGTTTCAGTTACTACCACCCTCAATGAATGGTTTGGAAATAAAGTAGTCGTTCCAGGATCTGGTTTTTTTCTGAATGATGAAATGGATGATTTCAGTTCCAAGCACGGGGTTCCAAACATGTATGGTCTTATTGGCGGAGAAGGAAATAAAATTGAGCCTGGAAAACGGATGCTCAGCGCGATGACCCCAACCATTATTGAACGTGATCATAAACTCTTTATGGTGCTGGGCTCACCGGGTGGTGCGCGCATCATCACAGCTGTTTTTCAGGTATTCCTGAATGTCGTTGAACATGACATGGGCATGCAAGAGGCAGTCGATGCCAGAAGGCTTCACAGCCAGTGGTTACCGGATGCGATCTTCCCCGAACCGGGCTCCCTCTCGGCGAATGACAGCGTTGCGCTGGCGAAAATGGGTCACCTCATACAACCACTCAAAGTACTTAATACACGTGGGGTCGGTCGTGTGGATGCAATCCTGATATTAAAGGACGGAAAATTGGAGGGTGGTGCAGACCATAGTAGAGGAGACAATACCGCTAAGGGCTACTAGCTAGCTAATGGTAAATTATTAGTTGTTAATGGTTAATGACGGAGCAACATTAACAATTAACCATTAACAATTGATTTTTAGTCTTTCACGATCGTAAACTCCACCCTGCGATTCAATCTCCGGGTTTCTTCAGTGTCGTTGGCGGCGATGGGTTTGGTTCCGCCATAACCTTTACCCGTAATGCGTTTGGTACTGATGCCTTTTGACACGAGGTAGGCTTTCACCCGCTCTACCCGCTTTTGCGAAAGCTTGAGGTTGTGTTCGGGATTGCCCCGGCCGTCGGTGTGGCCACTTAATTGTATCTCGACTTTAGGATTCACATTCAAAAAAGAGACTACCAGATCCAACTCATCATTGGACTCCGGCAACAAGTTATAGGTGCTTTGTTGAAACAGGACACTTTTCAGATTGATGGTCGCCCCAATTTCAATGGGCTGCAGTTTGTAGTTCATTTCGAGCGACTTCATCTCATAGGTGCGCACATCGAGTTTTTCAAACGTCCCCACAAATCCACTGGCTTCGATCCGAATGGAATACTCGTTTACCGATGGCACCAGAATTGAATATCTTCCGTCGGCTCCTGCCACCACCGAATAGAGTGAATCAGAATGAAAGGTTAACGTTGCGCGCAGGGGTTGATTTGTTTTGAGCGTAGTAATCTTTCCAAATACACGAAACATCTTCTCCTCCCCTGCGATGGGCTTGTTACGCACGATCTCGACCATCTTCACGATGGTATCGGGCCGTTGCTGAATCAGGGAATCCTGAAGGTCTTCAGGCGGGCGATAGAACTTAATGTCACCGTATCCATCACTATTATTGGTGCTGGTGAAAAGAGCAAATTTCTGTTCGGGGTTGGTTCTATAGAAAAGTTCCCGGCCTTCCGAGTTAACATTGGCACCCATATTAACCGGGTCTGACCAATTCGTCCATGTTTCATCCAATCGCGTGGCGTAGTAAATATCAAAACTTCCGTATCCCTTTCGTCCGTTGGAAGCAAAGAACAGGTACCTCCCATCAGCACTCAAACTGGGGCTGATTTCCTGAAAGGTCGTATTGATTTTTTTGCCAAGATTTTTCGGTTCTGACCACCTTCCCGATTGCAGTATTGAAACATACAAGTCTTCTGCGCCGACCGTGCTGTAGGAATCCGCGGAGAAGACAAATGCCTCGACGGCTGTGGATAAAAATCCCTGGGTAGCCACCGATCGGTTGAGAAAATAGGGAATATTGATATTCTCGGGTAACGACCATCCATTGTCAGTCTTCAATGAGACAGCAATCCCTTGGGTAGTGGCCACCGCATTGCCTGGTGCATAATGGCTCAACAAGAACATTCGCTCACCGTCGTGCGAAAAGCCACACACGCCATTGTAGCCTTCGTTGTTTATTGATTTTCCGCCATGCAAAGGCAAGGACCATTCCTCACCAGTCCATATCGAATACCAGATATCACCAGGATCTTTTTTTCCACCCAGATTGTCGGGGTGGTTGGCGACGGTCCAGTACATGACTTTTCCATCCGGGCTTATGAAGGGAGATTGCTCATCGTAGGACGAGTTGACATGAGTGAATGATTTTTGGGATGGCTGCTGCGCCATGGATATAGTTGCCAGAAGGATAAGGATGCCGGCAATTGAATTTTGAATTTTGAATGCTGAATACTGAATGTTGAATGAGTTCATCCTTATATGATCGATTGCACGGCAAAAATACTACTTACTGACCCATGAATTGCCTTTGATGGTAAACCGCCAAGGCAGCAAGGCATCCTCACCTGCATAGTCTATGCCAATTCTTGGGCTGGACAAAATATTTCGGGAAGGAAGGTTCGTACCCAGGTCTGCGATCCAAAGGTGAATCGAATCGACTGCTATTCCGTTGGAAGTCCGGTCAATCCCCATTGCTTTCGATAATTTGCCAGGACCCGAGGTAATTCTACTTGAGTTTGTCGTCCCCATCCGCTT
This sequence comes from Cytophagales bacterium, assembly GCA_043773645.1. GTDB lineage: Bacteria > Bacteroidota > Bacteroidia > Cytophagales > Cyclobacteriaceae > ELB16-189. The sequence goes on along the minus strand of JAYVEZ010000054.1, from coordinate 1,460 downwards.
CATCATAAGGTTTAAGCCTTCGATCGGTTCCAGTGCCCGAATAAGTACAGCATCGGCTATGCCTTCCCTGTTGGTAACAACATTGAAAAGGTGGTGCATGCCGTAGCATAAGTAGACGTACGAATGACCGCCTTCCCCGAACATGACCTCATTTCTTTTGGTCATTCTATTCTGAAAGGCATGACAACCTCTTTCCGTGTGCGAATACGCTTCCGTTTCCACTATGATTCCGGCGGTTGTTTTACCCCTGACCGTGGTGAACAACCCCTTCCCCAATAGCATCCTCGCCACCAGAGTTACCGACTTTTGCTGATAAAAAGACAAATCCAATTTCATCTTAGTCTACAGACTTTGTAGGTTTTTGAGTAAGCTAAAGTATTCTATTTTTGACGCCTCAAAGTGTTAAACAAACTCTAAAATAACAATCATGAAAAAAATTTTTGCAATCCTATTTGTAATGGCTGGCCTGCTGGCTGAGGCGCAAGTTCAATCACCCTCACCCAGCCCAGGTGCTACGGTAACGACCGTTGTGGGTCTGACCGACGTAAAAGTTGAGTATTCACGCCCTAAGGCCAAAGGCCGCAAAATATTCGGTGCTGGACCGGAATTTCTGGTGCCCTTTGCACAAACCTCGCCTTGGCGCACCGGTGCAAACAATGGTACTACTGTTACATTCAGCGATGACGTAACCTTTGGCGGAAATGCCGTACCAAAAGGGTCTTATTTGCTGCTCACCTTCCCTGGTGCTTCCGAATGGACCGTTGTTTTGTATAAGGATGCCTCCATCGGGGGTGACATGTCAAAGTATGACAAAGCCAATGACCAGGCCCGTGCCATGGTAAAGTCCGAGAAACTCACAGAAAAGGTTGAAACCTTCACGATTCAGGTTTCTGATCTTTCCGAAAATTCCAAGACCGCGAACATTCAGCTGGCCTGGGAGAACACATCGGTGAAAGTTCCTATTGCCGTTGATTTTGACAAGAAGGTAATGGCCTCCATCGAGGCAAGTACCAAAGTCAATCCAAATAACTTATACAATGCAGCCAACTACTATTTTGACAATGGCAAAGACCTCAAGCAGGCATTGGAATGGATCACCACCGCAGCAGCCGCACGTCCTGATGCATATTGGATATTGTATTCTAAGGCCAAAATTCAAAAAGCACTTGGTGATAAGAAAGGCGCTGCCGATTCAGCCATGGCATCAAGAACTGAGGCTGAAAAAGCCAAGAACATGGATTATGTCAAAATGAATGATGACCTGATTAAGAGTGTGAAGTAAAGCTTTTCAGACAACTCCTCACGGAGTTGACTTAATAACGTCGCCCTATGAATTCAAATTCGCAGGGCGACGTTTATTTTGTATCCACTGAAATACAAAGGCCAATGCCACCACTGCCACACAGCCGCACGTCCTGATGCATATTGGATATTGTATTCTAAGGCCAAAATTCAAAAAG
>JAYVEZ010000053.1:0-2783 GCA_043773645.1 Cytophagales bacterium | reverse complement strand
GTACTTGAATTTTCAAAACTGGCCGTCAAGTCTGACTTAAGCTTCGTGGCCTCCACAGGCTGATTGAAGGTAACAATATAAGATCGGCCTCCCTTGAAGTCCACACCGAGGTTCAACCCTTGCACAGCAATGAGGATCATACCGATAAGGATGAAGATAGAGGAGAATAGATAGGCTTTCTTGCGTGCAGCGATAAAATCAAAATTGGAGTTTTTGCCAACAGACCATGAAGTAAATGTCTCAAAAGTAACCTTGGCCTCATCTCCCTTGCGGACCATCCACTCGATGATGACACGTGAAATATAAACAGCAGAGAAAAACGATGTGGCGATACCGATCATCAACACCACTGCAAAACCTTTTAACGGTCCCTGCCCGAAAATATAAAGGAACATGGCTGTAAGGAATGTGGTAAGGTTAGAGTCGAATATCGCAGCAAAGGCACGCTCATAACCCTTCTTGATCGCTTCGCGCAATTTTCTACCCACACGCAATTCTTCCCGGATGCGCTCATAGATAAGCACGTTGGCATCCACGGCCATACCCATGGTGAGCACAATACCAGCAATACCCGGCAGGGTGAGTGCCGAGTTAAGCTGTGCAAGAATTCCCAAAATGAAGAATATGTTGAAGAGCAAGGCCAGATCGGCTACCCAGCCACCTTTGGCATAATACACAACCATGAAAATGACAACCAACGCCAAACCAGCAGCCATAGAAATAAAGCCCTGAGTCTGCGCGACCTGACCCAGCGAAGGTCCAATGATCGCCTCTTCTACAATGAGTGTAGGGGCCGGGAGTGAACCAGCCCGCAGCACAAGCGCCAGGTCCTTCGCTTCTTCCAATTCAAAACTTCCGGTGATCTGGGAGTTGCCGTTGGGGATTTCACCTTGAACCGTGGGTGCCGTGTAAACGTAATTGTCAAGTACGATGGCGATCCTTCCCATGGGTGTCTTACTCGACGCGGCAGCCGTTACCTTGGCCCAGATGCGTGACCCTGTAGCGTTCATCGTCATGCTGACTGCAGGACGTGCAAATTGATCGTAGTCAAGACGCGCATCGTTGATTACTTCACCCGACAGCAATGGCTTGCCGTTGCGGCCAATGTTTACAAAATTGAGTCGGAGGTCTTCTATGCCGGTGGTGATATCCGGCTCAGGTTTAACATCCCAGAACCAACCAATGGTACGAGGAAAATAAGTGCGAACATCTTCCCGCTTCAACAGTCGGTTGATGGTGGCCGTGTCTTTTACGTTGTAGAGAAAGGGAATTCCCTGGTTGCTGAGCGCGAACAGGGGGGACATGCTGAGACGGGTCAGAGAATCCAGCGTATTGCCGGTCGTATCATTCGCTACCTTGCTTAACTGCTGTTCAAGGGCTGACTTGGCCGTATCGGCCTTGGCCTCTGTGTCCAGGGTCTTTTTTAGATCTGAAGACACCACTTTGGACTCAGCAAGCTTTGCATTCTGCTCTTTTACCAGCATCTGGTTGATGCTTCCCAGGGCTTGGCTCAATTGAGGATCGTTATACTCCACCACTTCCCAAAATTCCAACCGCGCCACACCTTGCAATAATTTGCGCACACGCTGAGGGTTATCAGCGCCGGGTATTTCAATTTGAATCCTTCCAGAATTTTGTAAACGTTGCACCTTCGCTTCAGATGTACCGAATTGGTTGATGCGAGTGCTCAGGATCGTAAACGACCGGTCAATGGCGCTTTCTATCTCTGCCTTCAGAAATTTCATCACGTCATTGTCTGAGTCAGCAAGGCTCACCCGGCCACGGTTGGCCGCTGAGGCAAAGAGAGAAGCGAGACTGCGATCGGGATTTCCCTCCTTAAAGGCGGCATAGAAGAGATCCGCGAAGCTCTCCTGGCTGGTCTTCTGTTTTTCGCGCGCCTTTTGCAAGGATGCGGTGAGGGCTGGGTCCTGGCTGTTGCCACTCAATCCCCGAATGATTTCGCCCGGAGACACCTCAAGCACAACATGCATACCTCCTTGCAAGTCAAGCCCAAGGCTCAGCTCATTTTCTTTTACTTCTTTGTATGTGTATTCCACTCCAAAAAGACTGTAGACAGGAAGGCTCCACAATGAATCCAGGTAGGATTGTCTTTTCCCCAGACTCTCCGATCCGTTCTTCTCAGTGGCAAATTTTGTAGCATCCTGCTGTACCCGGCGCGATACGAATGTAAACGACAGGTAATACAAACACAGCAGGGTAACCACGATGGTAAGGACAACGACGACTCCTTTGTTACGCATAAAAAATTAAGATTTAGAATTTGAAAGTGATTGAATAAACATGGCAAAAGTCAAACGACTCAAGCAACCTTGTTAATTAAATGTAAGCCTGGAAGATTAGGGCGCCTGGGGCGAAATAAAGACACGGAAAAGTGTCTTGAAGAAGTCAGCAATAATGGTTTGGTAGATGGCAGGCTGCTCTACACTCTTTTTTTCATCGAAAACTATCTCGCGGATAAAAGTAGGGTCTGTATCACCTGTCTCAACTGCCTGGCCTGAAGTGACCGCATCGGCAGGTGCAGGTGCAATGACCTTTTTCTCAGCGTCAACAGGCTTTTCGGTGGTGGGCTTTATTTTTGATAAAAAAGAACTCGTTTCCTTCTGAAAGGCCTGGGAAAAAAGAATTACCGCTGCTGCCAGAATACCGGCTGCTAGCATGAATTTCTTTGAAACTGGCTTTTTCTCCATAGAAGGGTACAAAGGTAAAAATTGAGGGAGATTTTGCAACTTCCTCAAAATCTTGGGGTAGTGCCTCACTTTTCT
>JAYVEZ010000052.1:0-4887 GCA_043773645.1 Cytophagales bacterium | reverse complement strand
GCCGATGTTGAATTTCATCTTCACAATATCCTGAAAGATAAAATGGACTTTGGGTATCTCGACTTAGTGGTCAGCAATCCCCCCTACATCATGGAAAGCGAGAAATCAACCATGGCGCTCAACGTGACTGAATATGAACCCCCGCAAGCATTGTTCGTCCCCGATTCTGATCCGCTTCTTTTTTTCAGAATTATTACTGAGAAAGCATTTCATGTTTTAAAGCCACAAGGCGTGGTGATTGTTGAAATCAACGAGCGCTTTGGGGAGGAGACAATGGCTTTGTTACAATCCATTGGGTTTAAAAATGTCAACGTCCTCCAGGACTTAAGCAACAAGGATCGAATTATAACGGCCTGTAGATAGTGCGCTCACAACACAAAGTCTTATTGCGTCTTTAAAACCTCAACGTCATCATCACCATAAAATTTCTCCCCGCCTGCGGATAATAGTATGCTGCATCGGCATAGGAATACCCATTGGAGGAATATTTTACATTGAAAAGATTATTCAACAATACGCTAAAACCTATCTCCTTCATTCCCTTCGGCACCACCTGATAGTTTAACCGGAGGTCATTGATGAAATAACTGCTGAGGGTAAGATTTTCACGTTGGGTATTGTCCAAATATTGCTTGCCCACATACTTTGATAACCACGTGGCCTGAAAGTGGCTGAACCCATTCCACGTCAACTGACTTCCCGCAATCACGCCCGGAGATAACACGAGGGTGGTGTTTTTTGTCACAGGAACATTGTTCTCCAGGGTGGCAAAATTCTTATTCTTGTTCGCACTGAATGTGGCGTTGGCATTCCATGTCCAGCGTTCTGAAAGGCGCACCATGCCGGATAGCTCAAGCCCGGTACGATAACTCTTGCCTACGTTGGTGCGGATGGGATAGCCACCATTGTCGAGCTGGCCGGTCAGCACAAGTTGGTCAGTATAGTTCATATAATAATAGTTCGCCTCGAAACCGTAACGCGTAGCATTGCGCCGCAGGCCAAGTTCAAAGTTGCCCAGCTTCTCCGGTCGCGGCTTCACATTCCCATCGATATAATCGGACCGATTCGGCTCCCGGTTGGCCACGGCATAGGAAGTGTACAGTACAATGTTGTCTGAGAGGGTATAACTCAACCCGGCTTTGGGATTGAAGAAATTAAAATGCTCATTCACATCATAAGGCGTCTGATCATCCCGCGTGCCAACCGTCTGGTAATCCACACGCCGGTACTGGAGGTCAACAAAGGTGTTCAGCGCTCCAGTAAGCTGATAATTCCATTTGGCGTATGTGTTAAAGTCATTTTTTTGGGAAGTGCCTTCATAGTAATGATAACGGATGGGCACCTGGGTGTACTGCGCCCAAATGATTTCACCATAATGTTTAGCCTGGGCATATTGATTGTAAGCGCCACCGATCACAAGGTTGGTTTTGCCTTCTGCATAGTTGAAGGAGTAGGTCACCCCATAAAATTTATTGTCCAGCCACTGGCGCACGATCACATCACTGGATGTGAGGGTCGTGTCTTTCAATGTGATGTCTGGAAGCCCCAAACTTTGAAAAGACTTGTCTTGATGATATTCCTCGTAGTATCCGCGTCCATAGGTATAGTGCAGGGAGGCATTCGCATTCCAATGCTCACCGAGCTGCTGTGAAATGTGAAGCTGATAGTGGTCCTGATTATAATCATCAACCTGGTTGTCGTAGTAGCGGGCGATGGTGCCATCAGGATTATAAATGGTGCCGGCATAGTTCATTCGCCGGTGGGTTTGTAAGGTCGCGGAGTCCACACCATACCACGATTGATAAGTTTTTTCATGTCCGCCAAACGTGATCGCTTTGATGACCGTCTTCTTTCCATAATAGCCGCCGCTGAGGTAGTAAGAACCCAGGTCGGAGGAAGCGCGCTCGACATATCCATCCGAGGTGATCCTGGAAACCTTTCCGTCAAACGCCCAATGGTTGTTGATAAGGCCTGTGCCGGCCCGCAGGGTATTTCGCCTTGTATTAAATGATCCACCTCCCGTCATGACCTCAGCATAAGGTTCAGATTGAAGTGTGTTGGTCTGAAGATTAACACTTGCTCCGAAGGCACTGCCTCCGTTGGTTGACGTGCCCACACCTCGCTGGATCTGGATGCTTTGGGTTGAAGATGCGATGTCCGGAATGTCTACCCAGAAAGTTCCCTGCGATTCACTGTCGTTATACGGAATTCCATTGATGGTAACATTTACCCGTGTGGCATCGCTTCCGCGAATGCGAATCCCGGTATACCCCACACCGGCGCCCGCATCCGAAGTGGTGACCACCGACGGTGTCCAGTTGGCGATGTAGGGAAGGTCTTGTCCAAAATTTTGTTTCTGGATTGCCTGCCGATTTAATACCATAAACGTAGTGGGCGTTTTTTCATTGGCGCGGGTAGCGCTTACCACGACTTCGTCTGTCATGGTCGAAGCTTCTTCCAAGGCAAAGTCAAGGGTGGTGTTTCCTTGAAGGGTTAGCGTCCCTCGCTTATCACTGTACCCGAGAAAACGGATGATGAGCGTATGTTCGCCCTCAGAAACCTTTTCAAGCCTAAACCAGCCCAGGTCGTCGGTGACGGCGGACGTTTGGCTGCCTTCGACCTGGACAGTCGCTCCGGGAAGTGGTTGGCGGTCTTTGGCATCACGTATGGTGCCCGTGACATCGAATTGAGCTTGGGCATGACATGCTACTGTGAGCATCGCTACAGCAAATAAGAACTTTAACATTTTATTATTTTTGGTTTAAACCTGCCACGCAGAGGGGACTGCATGTGCGTACGGTTAACCTTGCCTCCCTTCGGCCGCATTACCGGCATCAGGTTCTATGGGTATATTCTCAGCCCGTTGTATTATGGCACCCCTTATGGGTGTAAAAGTAGGATTTAATTTTGTATCAGGAAATAGATGTCCAGCCATGGCTTAACCTTATTGACGTTTACTTAACCGGCAGGACTTATGTCACTATTCGGTGTTGGCACAAAACCTATTGCAATCCAGCGATCCCTTCAGTGCGAAGGCAAGTCAATTCAGCATCAAGATCCGCCAACATTGACATGCAAATGAAAACCTGACATCTAGGTTGTATTGATTTCATGACAAGTTGCTTGTGCTGTGCTGAAATATCCACTTGCGGGCTAATTTAGACTTAGTCGACAATCCCGAAGGGATGACAATATTATAGAATAAAAATCATTCTCAACCCAAAACAAACCCCGAAGAGGTGACATATATGCCCGGCACATTTTCTCAAATCTATATCCAGGTTGTGTTCGCAGTGAAACGAAGAGAATGTCTTCTGGACAAAGCATGGAGGAATGAATTGCATCGATACATTTCAGGCATTATTACCAACAAAGAGCAAAAATCAATCATAGTCAATGGTGTATCCGATCACATTCACGCGTTTATAGGCCTGAAACCCTCGATGGCAATCTCAGATCTGGTCCGCGAGGTCAAAAACAATTCAACAAATTTTATCAACGAGAAAGAATGGCTAAAGCACAAATTCTCCTGGCAGGAGGGCTATGGGGCTTTTTCTTATTCTCATCGCCAAATTTCTACGATCTACAATTACATTCTGAATCAGGAGGAGCACCACCGGAAAAAATCATTCCGAGAAGAATACATTGGTCTGTTGGATGAATTTGAGGTCGACTACGATGAAAGATATCTATTCGATTGGATTCTGTGAAAATGTCACCCCTTCGGGGTTTGTCGATTTTGATGTGCCTCACTTACAATAGTGCCACCCCTTCGGGGTTTTGCAACTGCGAGAAAGGCCGAGTTAATGTGATTCCATTCGCAGCGGACGGACAACTGGTGTCCAACGCAAACGCAACCAATCCCGAAGGGATGATATGATTATAGAAAACAAGCTTGGAGCTGGCAACATAAACCCCGAAGGGGTGATATTCAAACCGGGTCCTCTTGAGAGGGGAATCGTCAGTTGAGAAAAATGTCGTTCTGGTTGGCGCGAACCAGAGTGGCATCTCCTTCAGGGCTAGATCACTCTTTCAGCACCAGATCAATACACATCACTGCCGCCAGAATCAATTTGCGTAAGGGGTGATCTGCCGGAACTTCAGAACTGATTTGAAGAACATAATTGTCTGCGGTGGTGAAAAGTTCCTTTCCCAACCCACTCCATTTTTTCGTAACCGCCGCGAATTCCTTCCCGTCATGGGAAACAAATTTGAAATCCCAGCTGGTCCAATGACCGCGCAGCATACACAAGGGGCGATCATTGACGTCCAATACTTCAAACTTGCCGCCAATTGAAAAAAATTTCTGCTTGAACTTGCCAATGACTTGATCTCGTTCATCAAGAACCGTCACCTGTGACAGGAAGAAAGTTATACTCCTTTGAACAGAAAGAACCTTTTCGCCCCTTGGGGTCTTGATCACCATGTTAAACGGTGTCATTCGCTTCAGATCCGTAAAGCGAAATATTTTGGTGAAGAACCCAAGATTTTCTTCGCGGCATTCCAGCACGATCTCTTTGGTTTCAGGGTCGAAGATATCAAAGCTGTTGGACGCTTTGAAAATGCGTACATGTTCTTTGACGAAGAAAATGTTCTTATTGAGTGCGCTGTCCATGTTCTTGCATTAAATCGCCTGGAGGAGATTTCTCATGGAGCATGCCTTTTCCAGGATTCCGTGAACTTCTTCAATTTTCACGCGGTCCTGCTTCATACTATCCCGGTGGCGTATGGTGATGGTTTCGTCTTGTAAAGTCTGATGATCAATCGTCAGACAAAAGGGAGTTCCGATGGCATCCATACGGCGGTACCGTTTGCCAATCGTGTCTTTGTCTTCATAGTAGCACTGGAAATCAAATCGGAGTAAGTTCATGATTGCTTCTGCCTTCT
>JAYVEZ010000051.1:0-2789 GCA_043773645.1 Cytophagales bacterium | reverse complement strand
CTCGTCAAAGATCCGTACACATACGAATTCTCTGATATCGACAACAACATGCAAGAACGCGGGCTGCGGCAAGACAATGATTTTTTCACTGTCTTTGAGTTTTCTGCCAAGTGGGACCCCATCCCCACCATGCTCACCCAGAATCACACGAAAGTGATCAACGGATTTTATGGTCAGACCACTGGCTTCAAAAAGAATCTGATCAAATCTGATGTGGTCATCATGGGAGAAAACAAGGACATCAACGAAGCAAAATACTTACACGGAGTTTTTGGAAAGGGATTTTGGACCTACTATGGAGGTCATGATCCGGAGGACTATCAACACACGGTGTATGAAGAGCCTACCGACCTGAACCTTCATCCCAATTCACCTGGCTTCCGTTTGATATTGAACAATGTTCTTTTTCCTGCAGCGAAAAAGAAAAAGCAGAAGACTTAAGATTTAGTGCAACCGGTCTTCGCGCAGGGCGAGTTCTTTCATAACCTCAGCCTCCCCTGCTAACAGTTTCCTCCAGCGGTGTTCAACTTCCACAGGGTCATGGTATTCCTTCGCCAGGGATAAAAACAATTTGTAATGACCTGCTTCTGACACCATGAGCTCATAGTAGAAATCCGACAGGGCTTTGTCAGCAATCTCTTTCCACAACAGCCTGAATCTTTCACAACTTCTTGCCTCAATCAATGCATTCAGAAGCAGTTTTTCAATCAACTGCTCTTCCCGGCTACCTCCCTTCTTCACAAGGCCCTGGAGTTTCTCGATGTATTCGTCTTTGCGCTGAAACCCGAGTGACCAGCCTCGTTCCCGGAGCCTTCCAAGGACCATTTCAAAGTGCATCCACTCTTCGGTTACAACCGGCGTGAGCTGATCCACCAGTTTCTGCCTTTCGGGATACTGAATGATCAACTAAATACAGGACGAAGCCGCCTTTTGCTCACAATAAGCATGGTCGATCAATATCTCACGAATGTTCTTGTTCGCGATGTTCACCCAACGCGGGTCGGTGGGCAGTACCAGACCCAAGACATGCTTTTCCATCAATCGAAAAGTAAGAATTCAAAACCGAAATCAATAAGGTTCCGGGTGCCGGGATAGTTTGGTGTTGGAAAATAGCCTGTCGTTCGAATGGCTTGGACGACATTATGATATTTGAAAAAGAAGCGCGCCCATCCCATTTTTCCAGAAAAGAAAACATCCACCACAGGAAAAGCAGGTATGACCGAAGTGGTCTGAACATAATAAGTCTGGGTCGGCGTATCATAGCCCAAGGCCTGGTAAGCAGAATGCCAATGAATATCCAAACCGGTTTGCATCTGGATGTGATTCTTAAAGTGTGAACTCTCATAGGCAATCTGGGTGTTCACAAAAAATTCAGGGATTTGAAAAGCATTGTCTTCGTTGTTCAGCACGCTGGTATAAATTGCCTGAGGTCGCAAGAAAAGATTCCTGACCAGTGGAATGTTCATCCGTATTTCGGGCGATAAAATAGTGTGCGTGGCTGAAGCTTGGTAGGGCAACACTGTTTGGGTGTCCTTTGGATCCGTGGGAACTTCCTGTTTAAAATAAATATAATTGGAAATGAGGCTAAAAGTACCTCCGGCCCGAACCTGAAATAGCCCGTTGTTAAATTTCAAAAATCCCTGTGCTTGTGTCGTGTTAACTCCTACAAAGGAATGATTCCAATAGTCGTGGCTGCCCCGGTAAAGCATTTGCATGTAGCCAGGCTTGGACAAAGAACTTTTGAAATATCCTTCAATCCAGGGGGTTTGAATTTGCCCTTCGATCCGATAGTACCCACTGAGAAGATACTCCGCTGAGCCCGTGACCTCCGACAAAGAATCCAGTTTCAATGACAAGCGCCCACCCAGATAGCTTTCAGTTCCCGATTTCTGAATATTCGTGGCTATTGTATCAAGGTATGGATTGGAGTACTCATAGGTTCTGAACTTGTAGTACGCGCTATAAAAAAGTTTAGATGCATTGCCCTTGATACCTACCTCCTGCCGCATCGATGAGAATGTAGTTTGATCATTTGACTTGGTGGTGTCGGCCGTCAGGCTCAGGTTATAATCATAGAATTTTTTCGAATCTTTGGTGAGGTCATCGGTAAAGCCATTCGTTTGTTTGGTGAAATCCATGATGTGGTACACCTGAAATGGTTTTGCCAATTGATACTGCTGAAAGAAATGAAAATTGCGGCGAAACTCTTCGGTCCGTGCGGCCAACAGGTTGATCTTTGCATTGGGATCAAAATTTTTCACAAAATCATCTCCCGTCTCAAGTATGATCCCACCATTCTCATTGACCCGGTGTCGGATTCTTCTGAAACTGAACAACAGAAAATACCGCTTGTTCTTGGTGAAGTAGGTGGTATTGAAGTCATAGTATTGACTTACCGTTTGTCGGTCTCCCTTTCCGGTGCGCTGAATCTGTTTATCGACCAATATCGGCCGGTAGTTAAATCCAAAATTCCAGCGTGGGCTAATGTTCCGGCTGAACTCAATCTGCGTCATGGCCTGCCCGCTACCACCCCAGATAACACGCATGCGTGTCATGGGTGACTTGGTGTCAAATAAGTGGGGTTCCTCAGTAGCGTAGTAAGGTTCATAGGCAGTGAACCCTACAGTCGCCCCGATGGAGGAAGAAACCAAAGGGAATATTGGACTCAGGGCAGTTCCCATGGCGCCAAGGTCTTTGTAGAAATTATTGAATCTCTGGACATAGGTCCATCGGTGATAGTTTGTAACGGTCGTATCGATGGGGCGAAAGTTGGGTCGGTTCTCAAAAAA
>JAYVEZ010000050.1:0-3412 GCA_043773645.1 Cytophagales bacterium | reverse complement strand
AAGTAGATCCGCCAAGATCCACACAGCGTCTTGATTCTCCTTATGGCCAGAGCGCTCACGCGAGGAACCCACCTCTTCAATTGCCAGGAGCAAGGCCTTTTGAATGTTGACTAGTGACTCACCACCACTTGGAAGAGTGTAAACGATTTTTACTACTGTTCCCTTTTCTTCGATCTGAATCATGATTGTTTGGGTTTTGTTTATTAGTAATTAATTAGAGTAAAGGAAGGAGGAAGACAGAGTACAGTACGTAATGGCGTACGCAAAAATAAAAATGCCACTGTAATCGATTGATTATCAGTGGCATTAAAAACGTACCCAGTAGTCCGTACGGGAATCGAACCCGTGTTACCAGAATGAAAATCTGGTGTCCTAACCCCTAGACGAACGGACCGTCTTTTTTTAAAGAGCCGCAAAGATAGAATCCTCCCGCTATTTGACAAAAGTGACCCCATTCTTTTTTATGGTCAGGGGAACATTAATCATTGGTTTTACCTTATTACTACTATATTTTTACGCCTCTGAAAAATTAAAACCTCATAAACTTATGACAAAGATTGGCATCAACGGATTTGGTCGCATCGGCCGCCTCGCATTCCGGGCCGCAGTCGGCCGCAAGGATATTGAAATCGTAGGGATCAATGACCTCGTAGACCCAGCCTACATGGCCTACATGCTTAAGTATGACTCCACCCACGGTCGCTTCGAAGGCACGGTAGAAGTGAAGGACGGTCACCTTGTAGTGAACGGAAAAAGCATTCGGGTAACGGCAGAAAAGGACCCCGCCAACCTCAAATGGGGAGAGATCGGCGCCGAGATCATCATCGAATCAACCGGGCTGTTTCTGACACAGGCTGACGGTCAAAAACATATCGCCGCCGGTGCCAAGAAGGTTGTCTTCTCCGCTCCCGCCAAAGACGATACACCTACTTTTGTGATGGGTGTCAACCACAAGAAATTAAAACCTGAACATACCATCGTATCCAACGCATCTTGCACAACAAACTGCCTTGCACCGTTGGCAAAAGTATTGAATGACAAGTTCGGTATCCTTGAAGGCCTGATGAGCACCGTACATGCTGTGACGGCCACTCAGAAAACAGTGGATAGCCCTTCAAACAAGGACTGGCGTGGTGGCCGTGGTGGCTATCAGAACATTATCCCCTCCTCTACGGGCGCAGCCAAAGCGGTAGCATTGGTCATCCCTGAGCTCAAAGGAAAACTGACGGGCATGTCGTTCCGCGTTCCCGTGGCAGACGTCTCCGTAGTGGACCTCACCGCACGCCTCGTGAAGCCTGCTTCCTATGATCAAATCAAAGCGGCCATGAAAGAAGCCTCTGAAGGGGAACTCAAAGGAATCCTCGGCTACACTGAAGATGAGGTCGTTTCCTCTGATTTCATCGGTGACGCCCGTACTTCCATCTTCGATGCCAAGGCTGGCATTGCCCTCAATGATAGTTTCGTGAAAGTGGTGGCATGGTATGATAATGAGTGGGGATATTCGAATAAGCTGATTGATCTTGTTCAAGAATTAGCGAAAATCTAATGCCCAATGGTTAAGTATTAATTGCTAATGTTGGAGGGTTGAGGATCCGTTCTCAACCCTCATTTTTTGTGACGGCATATTAACGATACCGAGTCTTGTATTCCATTAACAATTAATCATTTACAATTACCCATTAGCCTTTCCTTTGTACCACAAATTAAGTATCACCCCCGCCAGCACCACCACCATCCCAACATGCGCGGCGAGTGAGAACGTCTCTCCGAAAATAAAATAACCAAAAGCCAGGGCGTAAATGATTCCCACATACTTCACGCTCACAACTTTAGAAAGCTCTTCCGACTGATAGGCCCGTGTCATGAAATACTGGGCGATCTGCGCGGTGAGCCCGATGAAGAACAATACTATCCAATCGGCACCCTGCGGCATCACCCAGGTGACACCACTGATCAACAGCAAGGTCACCGGAAGGGATACCAGGGGAAAATAAAAAGTGATGATCAGCGGGTGCTCTGACTGCTTTAGCTGGCGTATCATGTTGTAGGCTAGGCCCGCAAACAAGGCGGAGCCAACGCCAAGAAATAAATAAGGGGTTTCAATGCGGTTGTCAAAGCCTTGGATCATCATCACCCCAACGAAAGAAATCCCAAAAAATACCCACTGCCAGGGCTTCACGGGTTCTTTCACCATGAATATTCCCATGATGGCTGTGAAGATTGGCGAGAGGTATTGAATGGTGACGGCGCTGGCCAGCGGCATGTGCTGCAAGGTGATGAAGTAGAGCACCAACGAACTCGAACCAAATAATCCCCGGAGCAGCAAGGCCTTTTGGTTGTTACCCGGCAGGGCGAGGTGGTTATAGCGAACAATTCCAAACGCGAGGGCAAGGGATACAACCGATCTGAGCAGCGCTATTTCGATGGCCGGAAGATGACCAAGAAACTTGACGGATGCATTCATGATGCCGAAGAAAAACGTCGCCAGAACCATGAACCTAACTCCGGGAGAAAACATGGTGCAAGAACGATAAAAATGAATAATTCCAGACCTTGTCAAACCTGATGAAGATTTGATCGCAGGTGAGATCAGTGGATCTCATTGCCCAATGGCGCGACTTTGAATTGACGGAACCGATAATCATTATGTAAGATTCTGGCAGAATTTGACACTACCAGGGCCACCTGGCACCACGCGATTCCCAATTCTTGGGGATACTTCGAATATTCTGAAGCAAATAACATATGGTTGATTATCAAGTATTTACAGTATTTTAATGCTTGTGTTATTTCTCACCGTACCACCTTTGAATGGTTAGTTTACGGATGTAGGATTTGGGCCATTTCTTGACAATTTCTATCAGCACCCTGCCCCACCTTTGATTCAACAAAAACGAAAGGAGGGGATTATGACTAACTACGCATCAAACATCAACGTTCGACACCGCCTGACACAGATTGTGGTTCTGGTCTTGCTGATTTTATCCACCATGTTGTTCTCTGAAGTGGCAAGCGCCAGCCCAATTCACAAGAGAAAATTTGACCGGCCAAAATACAGGATCGCTATCCACAAGAACTCCCACAGGACATGCTATATCCTCTTCAAAAAACGCACTACTGTTCAGAGACATTCACTGCTCGCATCAAGACGTTCAAAAAATAACAATAAGCCCATGGCCGAAACGGATGCAGGAAGCCCAGCTACCGCTTCGAATTAAAGATTTAGGGGTGTTTAGTGATGAGCCTCTGCAGATTTCTGCGGGGGCTTTTTTTTGATACACATTTCTGCGAATCTTTGCCCCATGAACGCTGACCCGGATATCTTCCATCACCGCATTGCACAGACTTCCCCATATCCCTTTGACATCGCCGTGGAACGGGCAGAAGGAATATATCTATATAGTCCTGATGG
>JAYVEZ010000049.1:0-7604 GCA_043773645.1 Cytophagales bacterium | reverse complement strand
AAACATTCAGACGACCCGGTACACGCTCTCAGGGGCCATCATCGGAGGAATCATTCTGTTTGTAGGGGTTACGGGGGTATTTGTGGAGATGCAGCAGTCCCTCAATTGTGTTTGGTCCGTAAAGACAAAACCCAGAAGGGAATGGATAAAGTTTCTATTGAACCGGCTATTATCATTTTCACTTATTGTAAGCTTTGCTTTTATCCTGCTGGTCTCGCTGGTGGTGGATGCCCTTACGAAGTTCCTTCGTGATGGAATGGGGAAAGCTTTAGCGAGCACTTCTGTAAACATTTTTGTTTTCGGCAACCTGATCATCATTTTTCTTACCATTGCTGGCCTGTGTGCTTGCATCTATAAATTACTACCTGATGCGAAGATTAAATGGAGGGATTCGTTTATTGGAGCCTTCCTCACTGCCTTGCTTTTCATGGTTGGCAAATCTGTTATTGGTTTCTATGTAAGCCAATCTGAAGTTGGGCTAGCCTACGGAGCTGCCGGTGCGGTCATCATCCTGCTGCTGTGGGTTTATTATTCTTCCATCATCTTCTTTTTCGGGGCTGAGTTCACTTGCGTGTTTGCCATTCAGTATGGTGGAGGAGTAAAAGCTGACGAATCTTCCATATTTTTTGTCAAACAGGAAGTAAAGGAAATCGGCCTTATCCCCCTTCCTGAATAATCGATCGTATCCGTGATTTAGAACCAGCAGATCAACAAAAATAAATAACACCATGATAGAAAACCAACAAAACGAACTAACCCTCATTTATCATTCGGATAAAGCCGAAGATAAAAAGGCATTGGCCTTTATAGAATCGATCACAAACTATAAGGTCAAAACGCTGGATTTGAAAAGAGAATCCCTGACCGAAACGCAACTTGCTGAAATCGCGGGAAAGATGGACATGAAAATCGAGAAACTGGTTGATCTTACATATCAGGATCAAATCCAATCGAAGGACAATCGCATTATTGCCGAGGCAAGCGAAGCGGATTTGTTGACCATTTTAGCGCAGGAACCAATTTTGCTCAGCACACCCATCGCCATCATTGGAAAGCGTGCCTACCAATATGCTTCGGCGTATGACCTCCTTAACCTGAATATGACTACCGAAGGAGTAGCATCCATACACAGTGCCAACGTTGAGGAAAAAAGGGATATATCTTAAAAGCCACAAACAGTTGGCCCATGCAGTGACAGCGTTTTTTTCTGAGAAACTATTTGGCTGACAGTTCCCAAAGCCAGCGGGCAATGGGCGTATTGAGCGATTGGAGTTGCATAATCATCAGGTTAAATCCCTCCTTACTCATCATCCAATCAGGGTATAGGGTACCGGTGATGGGATCAAAAACAAAGACTTTCTTAAAATGGTGCCGACCATTGATGCCTGCAAGCGAACATACCTGAATGGCTTTCTGCAATGCTGCCAAGAGAGTCTCCTCTGAGGTGATTTCACTCCATACCAGGTGTCGCAGCCCGAACTGTAACATGGTGTGATGAATGGCTTCTTCGAACTCACTTAACACAACCTGACTGTGGTCTGTGGAATAGTGGGTAATGCTATATTGCTCCATATAAAGTTGGATAATAAATGAAATTTGCGACTATGTTTTATCAGTTGATTTGAGTTGCTCGAATAATTCCCGTTGCTTATCACTGAGTTTTTCAGGAATCGGAATCTGCAGTTGAACAATCAGATCCCCAAAACTTCCCGGTTTTCCATTGACTGGCATTCCCTTTCCTTTCATGCGGATGGCCTTACCATTTTGGGTGCCGGCGGCAATTTTTACTTTCACCTGCCCAGTCAGGGTATTTACAATGGTCTCTCCACCCAGGATCGCCGTATACAAGTCGAGAGGATGTGTAGCCTGCAGGTCATCGGCGTTTCGGTTGTACAAAGGATTAGGCTTGACCCGGATGCGGACGAACAAATCACCACGGTATTCGGTGCTGCTTCCTTTGCCTCCTTTGGCCTTGATGCGAAGCAATTGCCCATCATAGGCTCCGGGCTTCACCGTGATGCGAAGCTTTTCATCTTCTAATTGAATGAAACGGTGGGCGCCATGATAGGCTTCTTCCAGCGTAATTTCCATTTCGGCTTCATGGTCATTCCCTTTAAAGGCAGCATTTCCAAAACCGCCTTTTCTACCCTGCCTTCTTTCGCTGCCTCCGAAAAACTGTTGAAAAAAATCTGAGAAATCGGATGCTTCCTCACCACCTTCAAATGAATAGTTACCGGCGTTACCTCCAAAGGGAGCCCCCGTGGGCTGGCCGCCGTTGTTTTCAAATTGGCGCCAGTTCTCCCCCAAGGCGTCATACTTCTTCCTCTTCTCAGGATCACCCAATACTTCATTGGCTTCATTGATGACTTTGAACTTTTCTTCAGCAGCTTTATTATCAGGATTTTTGTCTGGATGATATTTTACCGCCAGCTTTCGGTAGGCTTTCTTGATTTCCTCCTGGGTGGATTTTTTGTCCACTTCAAGAATTTTATAGTAGTCTTTATATTCCACGACTTTGTATCAAAGGGAATATGCATCGTCTGGTTAGGCATATGCAATA
The DNA here is from genome assembly GCA_043773645.1 of Cytophagales bacterium. Taxonomy (GTDB): domain Bacteria; phylum Bacteroidota; class Bacteroidia; order Cytophagales; family Cyclobacteriaceae; genus ELB16-189. Next base: position 5,044 of record JAYVEZ010000049.1, on the reverse strand, counting down.
AAGAAAAGCAAGGTCACGTCGGTCACGAAGGCAGGCACAAAGAAATCACGAAGAATTTAAGGTTAGTATGAAATTTGACCTCTGATTTCATCGTGTCCTTTGTGCTTTCATCGTGGGCTTTGTGACCTCTTCCCGAGAATTATATATCATTTGATAAAGTTGACAAACGAGGACAAATTGTTCAGGTTCTTCAATCCTGATGCGTTTCACTACAACCTCCTGCCGCTGATCACGCGTAACAACACGGCGACGATCGCAATGACCAGCAGGATGTGAATAATGCCTCCGGCTTCGTAACCCAGGTATCCGATGGCCCAAAGGATGATGAGCACAACGGCAAGGACATAAAGTAGATTTCCCATGACAATTGATTTTGGATGTTTTGAAACGAATTATTCTTCGCTTTTGATGACGGTCAGAATCATCTTAAACCGCTCATTGGCCTTTACAATGTTGGAAGTGTGTGCAGGAATAATGATCGATTGACCGGTATTGAGAAAATTGGATTTGCCGTCAATCACAATCTCGGCCTTGCCTTCAATGATCTGGGTGAATGTGTCAAACGGTGAAGTCTTTTCGGTAAGGCCCTCACCCTTTTCAATCGCAATGACACTCACCGTGCCGGTTGACTTTTTGATAATTGTCTTGCTGACCACGGAATTGGGAACGTATTCAATGATCTCGACAATGATCAGGGCTTTTGATTTTCCAATTTCGAGGTGGTTCGTCATGCCATTTGTTTTGCTTGGCTCTTCTTGGTTCATAGGGGCTTGTATTTATTAAAGTACAACGAGTTTGAAAACCGGTGAATTGCAATAAATTTTCTCAGATAAATGGGTGTCTGTGTTTTCACAGATGACCAATTTTTGATCGAGCACCAATTCTTCAAATTTGTATTGGGTGCTGCTGCGCGGCTTTCTGAAAATGTCACCCTGTTTGAGAAAGCAAGCCAGTTGCTCTACCCAGTTGACAATTTTATGGTTTATAATTTCTGTTTTTGGAATCATGATTGGTGATAAAAAAATTGGATTTGGGATGCCGTTCGCCCAGAACTTCAGTGTCTTTTGTGTTTTATATTAAATTTTCGTGCCATGGCGGGCTTGAATGGGCAGAGCAGCCTTGGTTGCCTTAATAAGCGGTTCAGGAGTTCGGTATTTTAAAAGGTAAAAGCAGATGCTACGGCGATCAAGACCTTGCAAAGGCACAGCAACACCAGCAGCGGGATTCTTCAAGTTCCACAATATTTCGCCAATAAGTGAATGCACTGATGAATTTGTTGCCCATATCTGATATATATTGACTGGCCTGATCAGCCCCTGTTCTTCCAATGATCACATGGCCGGAAAGGCGAGGGTAAAGATGGAGCCTTGACCTTCAATGGATGTTACCCGGATGGTCGCCTTGTGAGACACAATAATGGCGTGGGTGGTAGCCAACCCGAGTCCCATGCCTTTGGGCTTGGTGGTATAATAGGGCTCGAAGAGTTGTAGAATGGCTGCTTCGGTCATTCCACATCCGTTATCCTCTATTTTTACCTCATGGAAATCAGGATGCGCATTCACGGAGACGGTCATCATACCTTTGTTCTCCTCCATGGCCTCAATGGCATTGATAATAAGATTGAGGAATGCGATCCTCATTTTTTCCTTATCGACCATTGCCATGGCCAAAACCGGGGAATATTTTACCTGTAATCTGATCTTGCTGAGGTTCAACCTGTCCTGCGTCACTTCAATGGCATCGTCCATCACCGACTGCAATGAAACCACCGCCAGTTTCATTTTGTAAAAGCGGGTCGAGTCCATCAGTTCATTGATCAGGTCATCAATGCGCTTGATGTTTCTTTGAATGATTTCCAGGTATTCGGGCAACTGTTCTGCATCACTCGTCTTTAGATTCGCGACTGAAAGTTGAATGTTATTCAATGGATTCCTCACCTCATGCGCCAGGGTACGGATGACCTTACCCTTTGCCTCCAGTTTTTCTATTTGAATGGTGATCTCCTCCGTTCTTTTCAGCAGGGTAATTTCATGAATGATGCCCTGAACATACCGATGACCGCGTAAGTCTGTTTCGAAGGAGGCGGATAGAATTCCAACCTTGTTTTCGTTTTCCTGTGTATTCAACTCAGCCTGATAGTCGTCTATCCGGTGGTCCTGGGTAAGTTTTTTTGTGATCCATTTTTTATCCTCATCGCTGGCCAACAGATCCAGAAAATCCATCGCGAGTAACTTATTTCTCTTATAGCCAAATATATTCGATGCCGCTTCATTGATATTTTTGAGACGCATGTTTTCGTCAGCGATGAAAATCACATCATTGGTCTTTTCGAAAATATTGCGGTATTGTCTTTCGCTTTCTTTCAATTCCCGCAGCGTTGACCCGCGTTCCAGGGCATAGCGAATGCAGCGCTCAACTTTTTCGGGGGTCAGCTCCGATTTAATAAGGTAGTCCGCCGCGCCTCGCTGCATGGCCCTTTTGTCGATAGAAGGATTCCCTTTCCCGGTCAACATGATAATGGGTGCCTCGCAGGCATCAATCATTGCTTCCGTCAGCAGGTCCAGTCCGGTATTGCCCGTAAGGTAGTAGTCTACGAAATAGAGATCATGCAAGGATTTTTGCATGGCATCAAGTGCCGACTGATAATCCTTGCACCAGGTGGTTTGGAATTTTTTTCCAGGAATGCTGCTGATGAGTTCACTGAGAATAAAGTAATCCTCTTCGTCGTCGTCAATAACAAGGATGCGTATGGGTGCCGTAGTTTTTGCGTCACCGACTTTCATTGCTTTTGATTTGTTTGGCGGGAAGAATGATCGAAAATGTTGCGCCCTGTTCTGGCACACTGTGGGCCAAGATCAGGCCATTGTGCTTGTCGACTATTTTCTTGCAAATGGCCAGCCCGATGCCGGCTCCGGGGTAGTCTGATTTGTTGTGAAAGCGCTGAAACATCTGAAACATTTTTTCTGTACCCGCTTCGAGGAAGCCAACCCCATTGTCTTTAATGGTAATCTCATAAAAGTCACCTTCGGATTCCAATTCATGGCGTTTCACTTCTGGGGGTGTTAATTTTTTGCCGGCTATTTCAATGACCAAAAGCGTCTCTTTCTTCCGGAATTTGAATGCATTGAGCATGAGGTTGACCATGAGCTGCCTTACCTGAAGTGGAATGACCTCCAGTACCGGCAGTTTACCCGCAATAATCGTCGCTTCTGTCTCCTCCATCTTTAATTCCAATTCACCTTTCACCTCCTCCAGCAAAACATTCAAATCCGTTTTTTTGAAGAGCTGATGGTGGTTATCCAGTTGAAGAAAACTCATGAGGCCGTCAATCAGCAGATGAGCGTTCTTGGACGTGTTCAGGATCCGGTCCAGATAGTTCTTGGCCTCATCGTTCAGGTCATCGGCGAATTTGGCTTTCATTCGTTCGCTGAACGAGGTAATCTTCCGCAAGGGCTCTTGTATATCATGCGAAGCGACGTGGGCAAAGTCTTCGAGATCAGTTAGAGAGGATTTGAGTTTGCGGATATTATGTTCGAGTTCTTTTTCAGATTTTCGCAACTGGGTAATGTTGCGTGTGGTACCCAAAACGCGAATCACTTCCCCCTTGCTGTCGCGAAACAGTTTTGCGGATGTTTCTATCATGCGTTCTTCTCCGCCCTTCGTTCTTATTTCATATTCACGGGTGTATTGGCTTTCATTTTTCATCACATTGTCACGAAACTGATTTGCTTTCTTGAAGATCACGTCCGTCATGTGGTTGCTGTAAAGCTCTTCGTTTACCACAATCTTGCCTTTGTCAAGAACGGGATCGTAGCCGAACAAACGGTACATGCCATCCGACCAAAATATAGTCTTTTCCGGAAATGAAATTTCCCATGACCCGCATTCCAGCAATTCTTCCTTTAAATCAATTTGTTCTTTATAATCAGCTAAAAGTTCTTCTTTTTCCTTAATGGCAGTACTGATGGTCTTCAGTTCTTCATCGGATTTCAATTGGCTGCTGATATCCTTTGCCACAAACAACAACGATGACGGCTTGCCGTTTTCACCCCTTCGTATGATTTTACCGGTTATCTGGAAATGCACCCAGTCTCCGGCTTTCCGGTTAAGACGGCAGTCATAAGAATGGCTTTCATCGTTTTTCAGTCCATCGTATTTTTCAAGCTCTTTCTGTACGGCTTCCAGGTCATCTTTGAAGATGAGTTTGTTCAGGTCATGGTTCCATCCGCTCAGGTCATCGCTGGAGTAACCCAATACTTCAGAAATCTTTTTATTGACATAGCTCAGCTTCTTGTTTTCGGCATCATACACATAAATGATGCCCGGGAAAAAATCAAAAATACTTTGATGTAAGGCTTCTGCCACACCGGATTCAAAGAGTTCGTTGAAATTGTGAATGTTGGATTCCGTGTTTGTGGACATGGTTACACTTTATTTCAAAGGTGGTCAGACGTGGACCTTGAATTCACCCATAGGTCAGAAGACAGATAGACTTAATCGTTACTTGAGCAACTGGTACTGCCCCAGTTTGTTGTAAAGTGTCTTGCGGTCGATCTGCAATAGCTTCGCGGCCTTGCTCTTATTGAAATTGACTTGTTTTAATGTCGACAGTATCATTTCATATTCGGCATTGATGCCGGCACCTTTCAACGAGTGTTGGGGCTGAGGTTGCGTCGGTTCGGCTTCGGCATATTCAGGGGCGACGGTTTCGGGAGCGGTCTCATGGGCTAAGCCGAATTGAAGCTTCGAAAAATTGGAGATCTCGACTGGGAGAGTCCGGGCTTCAATCCATTCTTCGTCGGTGAGCAAGGCCGCACGTTTAATAACATTCTTTAGTTCGCGCAGATTGCCATACCACACATAATTATTGAAAACCTTCTCCACCTCAGGTGTAAATCCTTTGATATTTTTTCCCAGGTCGTGGTTGGTCAGTTCCAGAAAATGCTGTGCAAATACCTTGATGTCTTCTTTCCTATCCCGCAGGGGAGGGACCGTGATGCTGAATTCATTGAAGCGATGGAACAGGTCTTCGCGAAATTTTAGT
>JAYVEZ010000048.1:0-3456 GCA_043773645.1 Cytophagales bacterium | reverse complement strand
AAATCGCCGTCAACGCACTCCCTACAAATATGAAAGGACTGAGTGCGATGCGGTAAGTGAAGTCTTTTAACCACCAATCTGCTACATACCACCCAAGGGCAATGGCTGGAATGATGGCAATCAATACAAGGCGGGTAAACTCCCTTGACAGCAGGACGGTAAGACTCAGTGTCGTAGCACCCAAAGCCTTCCTTACACCAATTTCTTTTGTTCTTTGTTCCGTTGTGAAAGCGGCCAGCGCAAACAGACCCATGCAGGCAATGAAAATGGCAAGACTGGAAAAGACAGTAAATATATTCCGCAGCCGCATCTCGCTTCTGAAAAGGCGATCAAAATCCTGATCAAGGAAGGAGTATTCAAATGGCTCACCGGGTGCCAAATTCTTCCACGTTTGCTCAATGGATGCAATGGTCTTCTGCGGATCACCCTCATACCGCACGAGCAATATCCTCGACTTTTCCGTCAGGCGTATCACCAGGGGACGTACTTTCGACTTTAAGGTTTCAAAGTTAAAATCTTTCACAACGCCAATGATTCTTACGTCCTGTGGCACTTGTCCGTTAAAGTCCGTTAATGATTCTTCCAGCGGGTGCTGTAGTCCAAACTCTTTCACCGCGGCTTCATTGAGCACCACCGCCACGGTATCCGACTTAAAGTCACGGGAGAAAAAGCGCCCCTCCTTCATTTCGATCTTCATCACATCCAGGTGGTCCCAATCGGCATTGTACTTACCCACCAGGTGATCCACATCTTTCCCCTGTTCACGAAATACCGTAATGTTATTAATACCCGGAAAAGTATTGTCAGTGTAACTGGATTTGATAATGCCCGTTTGACTTTCGACCGCGGTTTTGAAAGCCTCCCGGTTGCCCGCCAGCCGTCGTGTTCCGGCAATGTCCAGCACATTATTTTTATCAAGGCCCAGGTTTTTTGATTGCATGAAACTCAGTTGCTGAAATACGACCAACGTGGCGATGATCAGAAATGTAGATACCGCAAACTGGAATACCACCAAAGAACTTCGCACTCCCTTGCTTTTCATTCCAGCCCTTGCCTTGCCCTTAAGTACCTCCACCACGCTAAACGAGGTTAAGTAAAAAGCAGGATAACTGCCCGCCACGAAACCTACAAGGATTATCAATCCGCCCACGGCCATCATGAAGACAGGGCTCATCAACGCTGAAAGGGTAAGCTCTTTGCCAGCGAGCAAATTGAAGTATGGCAAAATCAAAAAACTGATCGCCAGCGCCAGAACGATGGCCACCGCACTGTATAAAAATGATTCTGACAAGAACTGCCAGATCATTTGAGTCCGCTGTGAACCCAACGTTTTGCGCAAACCAACTTCCTTTGCACGTCCCGCAGACTGAGCCGTAGACAGGTTCATAAAATTGATGCAGGCGATGAGCAAGATGAAAAGCCCGACACCTGAAAATATGTACACATAACGGATATCGCCCACCGGCTCAATATCATCCGGCAAGCCAGACTTCAAATGAGAGTCGGCAATGGAAAAAATGTAATAGGTATAAAGTCCGCCGTTTTTAATGAACTGGTCATAGCTGATGCCCAATCCTTGCTTCAACTCCTCTCCTACATACTTCTGAACAATCCCTTCAAGCTTAGCGTTGATTTCTTCAGTACGGGTATCTTGTGTTTTGCGTACATAGGTAAAAATGGAATTACCAGTCCACCCAGGGAAAAAGCTCTTCTCACCGGTTGAGAACGAAATGAGCGCATTGAAGTGAAGATGAGAATTGGAAGGCAATGCTTCTATGATCCCCGTTACCTTACATGCAATTTTATCTACTCCCACGATCAGGGTTTTGCCGATGGGATCTTCCTTTCCAAAATACTTTGCGACCATGGGCGGCGTGATTACGATGGAGTTTGGGTCCTTCAGGGCTGACTTCGGATCACCCTGCAGCATTTTGAACCGGAAGAATTCAAGAAAGTTTGAATCGGAATAAAAGATTTTCGGCTCGGTAAAAGACTTGTCCTCAAATCGGAAAGTCATTCCACTGCCCACGGGCATCAGCCTGGTTATTTTCTTCAATACCCGGAATCTCCGCTTTCATGGCCGGTCCTACGGGCAATGATGAATTGGATGTGAGAATTTCCTGACCTGAAATTCTGCCGTGCAGGGCAACCCGGTAAATATTTTTGTAGTCCTGATAGAATCGATCATAACTCAGCTCATCCATCACATAGATGAAGATGAGCAAGCAGCAAGTCATGCCGATGACAAGCCCTGTGATGTTTATAACGGAGAAGAATTTGTGCTTCAGGATATTTCTGAGCGCAATCTTGAAGTAGTTTTTTACCATTATCTTAGGGGTGTGTAGTTATTCAATATTGATAATACTGATTTGAATGCCTTCGTGATGTTAAATCCTACTTTGCCAACTTGATTCTTCTTTTCCCAACTATTGAGGAATATAAAGTCCAGGTCACGACGGACACTAAGGAGACACACCTGTGTGCCGAAGCACTTCGGTGCGCAGGCACTAAGAAATCACGAAGAATTTAAAGTTAGTATGCAATTTGACCTCTAATTTCATCGTGTCCTTTGTGCTTTCGTTGTGGGCTTTGTGACCCCTTCCGGGAATTATGTGTCATTTGATAAACTTGACAAAGTAGGATTAATTCAATTCTTCCGAACATGGATTAGACGTAGTCTACTGAATCAACGTTGCATCTACCGCGAAAAAACTATGGGCTTTGTTTGAGCCCTATGCCCTATTCATACCGCAAGGACTCAACTGGATTGGCTGTAGCAGCCTTAATAGACTGGTAACTAACCGTCAGCCAGGCGATCACTATTGCCGCCAACCCACTGAGGATAAACACCAGGGGACTGATCTCCGTACGGTACGCAAAACCGTGCAACCAGGTATCTGAAACGTACCATGCCAGGCCGGCCGCAGGGACAAAGGCGATGACCACCAGCCTGGTAAATTCCTGTGACAACAAAACGCTGAGGCTGAACACGGAGGCCCCCATGGACTTCCGTATGCCAATTTCCTTGGTGCGTTGCTCTGAAGTAAAGGCTGCCAGGGCGAACAAACCCAAACAGGCAATGAGGATGGCGAGTCCTGAAAAGATACTGAACAATTTTCCCATGCGTTGTTCGGCCCTGAACAGGCGGTCAAAGTTTTCATCTAGAAAAGTATATTCAAACGGCTGGTCCGTTGCGTATTGTTTCCAGAGTTTCTCGATTTCTTTAACAAATGCTGCCGAGTTGCCCTCATATCGTATCAACAGATTGTCAGCGTTCTGAGTAAGCAGGATGGACATGGGACGAACCTGTTCTTTAAAAGACTCAAAGTTGAAATTTTTCAATACGCCAATAATCTTGAGTTTCTGAATCGGGCCACCGTTGTTGTACAAAATTTCTTCTCCGATGGGATTTTCAAAGCCAAATTCTCGCGCTGCAGCTTCGTTGATGACAATGGC
>JAYVEZ010000047.1:0-2643 GCA_043773645.1 Cytophagales bacterium | reverse complement strand
TCTGATTGACCGGGCTGCTGTGAATCCCAGCGATGAAGATTTGACTTTCCGTCTCGCCGACTCGGTGCAAACCGCCTTCTTCGAAGGCCAGGGCGATTGCTTCATTTACTCCGAAGGAAAGAATAAGCGACACTTTTCCGATCGTTTTGAGTTGGATGGAATGACATTTACCGAACCCTCGGTTAATTTTTTCAGCTTCAATAATCCTTTTGGCGCTTGTCAAACCTGCGAGGGCTTTGGAAGAATTCTTGGTATCGCCGATGACCTCGTCATCCCTGATAAAAGCCTGTCGGTGTACGAGGGGGCTATTGCCCCATGGCGAACAGAGGCAATGAGCGAATGGCAAAAGCCTTTATTGAAAAACGGAATTAAGTTTGATTTCCCGATCCATCGTCCGTACCACGAACTCACTCGCCAACAGCGTGATTTATTGTGGGAGGGCAATGAATATTTTGACGGCATTAACGCATTTTTCCGTTACCTGGAGTCCAAACTTCATAAAATTCAGTACCGAGTCATGCTTTCACGGTACCGTGGACGGACGACGTGTCCGGATTGCCGTGGAACACGATTGCGAAAGGACGCCGGTTACGTAAAAATTGCTGGCACTTCCACTACCGACCTTGTTTTGATGCCCCTTGAAGAAGTCCTCACTTTCTTTGAAAATCTTAAGCTTTCCACAGTAGATCAAAAGGTCTCGGATCGGATCCTGACGGAGATCCGCTCCCGGCTTCGATACATGGCCAACGTAGGCCTGGGTTATCTCACATTAAATCGCCTCACCAATACCCTCTCGGGCGGCGAATTCCAACGCATCAAGTTGGCAACGTCACTCGGTAGCGCTCTTGTGGGGTCAATGTACATCATGGATGAACCGAGTATTGGACTGCATCCGCGGGACACCGCTCAGATGGTCGAAGTCCTGAAATCGCTCCGCGATATGGGGAACAGCGTCATTGTTGTTGAGCACGAAGAGGAGATCATGAGGGCAGCCGACCAACTCATTGACATCGGTCCGGATGCCGGATCGCATGGCGGACAGTTGGTTTTTCAAGGATCTGTCCAGGACCTTAATACCAAGGTTCTTTCACACACAACCGATTACCTGAGCGGAAAGGAGGAAATACCGATCCCCCCAACCCGAAGAAAATGGAAAGATTCCATTACTATTTCTGGAGCCCGGGAAAATAATCTCAAAAACTTGAAAGTAACGTTCCCTCTTGGCGTTCTCACGTTGATCACCGGTGTGAGCGGTTCCGGTAAATCAACGCTGATCAAGAAACTGCTCTACCCGGCGCTGGGACGATTGAATGGTTCGGTGGCGGAAACGCCGGGAAAGTATGACAAATTGGATGGCGATGTTTCCAGGGTCACACAAATCGAATTTGTCGATCAGAATCCGATCGGCAAGTCATCCCGATCCAATCCGATCAGTTACGTGAAGGCTTACGATGCCATCCGCCAATTGTATGCCGACCAGTCCTTGTCCAAACAACGTGGATACAAACCATCTCATTTTTCTTTTAATGTGGAGGGAGGCCGTTGCGAAACATGTGAAGGCGATGGTGAGATCAAAGTGGAGATGCAATTCATGGCCGACATCTTTCTCAAATGTGAAAGTTGTCACGGCAAGCGCTTCAAGCAGGAAGTGCTGGAAATTGAATACAACAACAAGAATATCTCAGATGTCCTCGATATGACAGTCGAAGAGGGACTGGAATTTTTTCGCGACAAGAAACCCGTATATGAAAAAATCCTGCCGTTACAAGAGGTAGGCCTCGGTTATGTGAAGCTCGGGCAATCGTCCAATTCGTTAAGCGGAGGTGAAGCGCAACGCGTAAAACTGGCATCCTTTCTCGGAAAAAAATCCTCTGAAAACAAAGAACATATTCTTTTCATTTTCGATGAGCCCACGACCGGACTGCATTTTCATGATATTTCAAAATTACTTAAAGCCATCAATGCATTGGTAGACGAGGGGCATACCGTCATGATCATTGAGCACAATCTGGAGGTGATCAAGTGCGCAGATTGGATTATCGATCTCGGCCCAGAGGGAGGCGAGAAAAACGGAGGTAACCTTTTATTCGCGGGGACTCCCGAGGAAATGGTGAAGAGTGGAAAGGGATATACGGCGGAATTTTTGCGGGCGAAGTTTTTGCGGCAAAGAAGTAGGCAGAAGGAAGCAGGCCGTAAGCAGTAATTGGTTACCTGTTGCCAGTTGCCCGTCAATGGTTGCTAAAGACCTTGATGGGAGCCACGACTTATTTGGTTCACTTCGCTTGTTACCCGAAGCCCCTTCGTCTGCTCCAAACTACTGGTAACCGGCAACCAATTCCCCGCATTCGATTGAGATGACTCCTTTTCAATGGAAACGATTTTCTTAGTCGAATAGATTAATTTTGACACATAGGTTTCGCCGATATCTCCTAAATTAATCAGGTCAATAATCAAAGATTAAGCCATGTCCGTTAAAGTTGCGCTCCGGCACAAGATGTTTTATGAGTACGACCGCGCGGTCAACTTGTCGCCTCATACATTCCGGTTGCGCCCGGCCCCGCATTGTCGCACGCCGATACTATCGTACTCATTAAAGATCGTTCCTGAAAACCATTTTATCAACTGGCAACAAGACCCGTTCGG
>JAYVEZ010000046.1:0-2222 GCA_043773645.1 Cytophagales bacterium | reverse complement strand
CAGCAACAAGGAAGGCTGCTTGCCAAAAATATAAAAAATCGAATAGCTCAAAAACAGCTTAAACCATTCTCCTATTTTGACAAAGGCTCTATGGCCACCATTGGACGAAACAAGGCCGTTGTCGACATGAAAGGGGGAATACGTTTTCAGGGTGTGTTCGCATGGTACGTATGGATGTTTGTCCATCTTATGTCTATGGTGAGTTTCAAAAATAAAGTGTTTACATTTCTCTCATGGATGTGGAATTACTTTTCATTCGATCGAAGCAACCGGTTGATCATCGGCCGCAATGAAGAAAAACTGAGCCCCGAGGAGGTAAAGCCGGCCGAGGCAAAATTGGAAGAGGTAAAGTAAAGCAGATTGGAAGAGACACGACATAGCAGACTTCATCAGTTGTCAACCGCCGGGGTATTGGTGTCTCTGGGGATTATCTACGGCGACATTGGAACTTCTCCTTTGTATGTCTTTCAAGCCATCATAGAAACAGGCACACGCGAGAGTGCCGGCATCATTACAGCAGACCTGGTCCTCGGAGGCGTATCGTGTGTCTTCTGGACATTGACGTTAATCACCTCATTGAAATATATCTTCCTTGCCCTCAACGCAGATAACAAAGGGGAAGGTGGAATTTTTGCATTGTATGCGTTGGTGAGGCGCTACAATGCGAAATGGGTCATTTACGCGGCAATCATCGGATGTTGTACACTCATTGCAGACGGTTTTATCACACCCGCGATAAGTATTTCCGCTGCAGTCGAAGGTGTGAAACTCCATTACCCCGGTTTCGAGCCGGCACCCTTTGTGATCGGCATTTTGTTTTTGCTTTTTTTCTTTCAACAATTCGGTACCAGCGTTGTGGGCAAGACGTTCGGGCCCATCATGATGATTTGGTTTCTGACGATCGGTGCGGTTGGTGTCATTCATCTTGCCCAAAACCCAAGCGTATTGCAAGCCATCAATCCTGTTTATGCATGGGATCTGCTTACACTCTACCCCAAGGGTTTTTGGCTTTTGGGTGCCATCTTTTTGTGCACTACGGGTGCGGAAGCATTGTACTCGGATCTGGGACATTGCGGGAAGGCAAATATCAGGGTAGGCTGGGGATTTGTCAAAGTGAGTCTGCTCCTGAATTATTTCGGGCAAGCAGCTTGGTTACTAAGCCAGCAGGGTACGGCACTTAATGGACGAATTCCTTTCTATGCCATTATACCCTCACAATTTTTGGTTTTTGGAGTTATCATCGCCACAATGGCCGCCGTCATTGCCAGTCAGGCATTGATATCCGGTACGTTTACATTGGTCAACGAAGCCATGAAGCTCAAACTATGGCCGAGCACGTTAGTCCGGTACCCCAGTCAAATCAAGGGACAGATCTATATACCGGCTATCAATTGGATCCTGTTGGCCGGGACGATAGCAGTAGTGCTCTTGTTCAAAAAGTCATCCCAAATGGAAGGCGCCTACGGTTTGGCCATCATCCTCAACATGCTGATGACGACCTCCCTGCTTGTTCACTATTTCGGAACCGCAAAACATTCCAGGCTAAGAACAGGGGCTATTGCTGTTGTCTTTTTTACTCTCGAAGGAATGTTCCTGGTTTCCAACCTGAGTAAATTCTCCCAGGGCGGGTGGTTCACGTATGCCATTGCCTTCGGACTCTTTCTACTCATGTTCATTCTGTTGAAAGCCCGTCATTTGCGTGACCGCCATACCGAGTTCGTGGACTTAAAGTATTATGTGCCGATGATACAGGATTTGCAGGCCGATACGGCGATTCCAAAAGAAGCCACCAATCTGGTCTACATGGCCGTGGCGGATAGCAAGCGATACATTGACTCCAATATTATCTATTCGATATTTAAGAAAAGGCCGAAGCGTGCCGATGTCTATTGGTTTGTCCATGTCGATACTGTCGATAGTCCATACACTTCCAAGTACTCCGTAGACACCATCGTCCCAAAGAAGTGTTTCTTTATCAGGATCAAACTTGGATTTAAGGCCGACCACCGGGTCAACCTCCTTTTTAATAAAATCCTGCATGAAATGGCCGAAAATGCGGAGATCGATATGGTCAGTCATTATGATTCGTTGAAAAAACACAGCATGCCTGCCGATTTCAAGTTTATTATTTTACACTCTCTTGCGTCGGTAGATAGTGAAATATCGGCTTTTGATGACCTTATCATTGAGGGTTACCGCTTCATCAAGCGTCATAGCCTCTC
>JAYVEZ010000045.1:0-5399 GCA_043773645.1 Cytophagales bacterium | reverse complement strand
AGCGCAACTTCTTCCAGGCGTCGGAGGTTCTTTTCCATCAATTCAGGTTGATCATTGGTTCCACTCCGATAGGGTCCTGCAATGAGTATAAGCATATGATTTTCTTTTAATGTAGGAACAAAGAAAAGGGCCTGAACTGAGAAAAGACTGAATGTAGATTAAGTCTACTTTTTTAATCGCCGCCGGATGACACTCAGGAATTGGGGCGTAACACCGAGGTACGATGCTACCTGGTTTAATGGAATGCGCTGGATGAACTGAGGGTACTTTGCAATAAACTGCTTATACCTTTCCTCGGCCTGGTCCGTAAGACTTTCCCTGATGCGCAATTGTTCACGGATATAGGCGTTCTGCATGAGTATCCTGAAGAACCGTTCAAATTTCGGAACCTTATCGTAAAGCTTGTCAAGATCTGCTTTCTGCAATTGGAAGACCGAGCTGTCTTCCAGCGCCTGCACATTCATCATGGCAGGCTTCTCCCTGAGAAAGCCATGGATATCTGTAATCCACCAGTCGTTGATCGCAAACATGATGGTTCTTTCATTACCGTTGCGATCAAATGAATAGGCTCGAAAAGTACCCTCGTCAACATAGTTGATAAACCGGCAGGGCTGGCCTTCAGCCACGATACAGGAATTTCTTGGCACCTGCTTATTTGCAAGCAACGAGGTGAAGAAGTCAATTTCACCTTTGGTAAGGCTGACGTGCTTTGCGACGTTGTTCAGTATATTACTATACTCCATGAGATACAGGCTGCAACGGGAAAGTTAACGATCTTACTTCAAATCATTCGACCCTGCCCGTTGGTGGTCGCTGTATCGCCGGTACTTGCAACTAAAGTTCTGTATTCACCTCCACGTGCGCCGTTCTTGGGAGGTCGGTAGCAGCAAGCTCTTTATAACCACCCCTGATATTTACAATATGTTCAAAACCTCTTGATCTCAGAATGGAAGCTGCAATGAGTGATCGGAAGCCCCCACCACAATAGAGATAATAACTTTTTTGGTTATCCAGTGCACTCATGTTGCGATTGATATAGTCAAGGGGGAAGTTATCAGCGCCGACCAGGTGTTCACTGTTGTATTCACTTTCGCGACGCACGTCCAGCAGGTTAGGCTCTGGGTGGAACTTCACATGCTTTGCGAAATCTTCTGCAGACATCTCCGGAATTGTTTCTAGTTCCTGCCCTGCAGCCCTCCAGGCTTCGATGCCTCCTTTCAAATATCCGATCGGGTTATCATAGCCTACCCTGGCCAGGCGTATCATCACTTCTTCTTCCCTGGTTTCATCTGCAATAATCAGAATGGGTTGCATCAGATCAGGAATGAGTGCGCCCACCCAGGGAGCAAAAGTTTCGTCAATCCCAATAAAAACAGAACCAGGAATAAATCCATGAGGAAATTCATTTTTCGACCGGGTATCAATCACCACGGCGTTGGTTGTCTCCCACACCATTTGAAAAGCGGCCACATTCAGCGGATTCATTCCCTGCTGGAGTACATCGTCTATGCTTGGATAGCCTTTAACATTCATGAGTACATTGGCTGGGAAATATTGAGGTGGTTCAACAAGACCGTCAAGCAATTCCTTCACAAATTCTTTCCGTGACATGTCTGCCCGCAGGGCATAATTAAATCTTTTTTGGTGACCCAAAGTAGAGACGGTTGCCTTATCCATCTTTTTGCCACAGGCACTACCGGCACCATGCCCGGGATATACAATGACATCATCCGCCAGCGGCATGATTTTATGACGGAGGGAATCAAACAAATGCCCGGCCAATTTTTTGGGAGTCATGTCGGCTTTTAACTTCTGCACCAGGTCGGGCCTTCCTACATCGCCAATAAACAGTGTGTCGCCGGTAAAGATTGCATGATCTTTACCATCCTCATCGATCAACAGGTACGTTGTCGATTCCATGGTGTGGCCCGGGGTATGAAGTACTTTTATTTTTATGTCACCCAATTTTAGTTCTTCACCGTCTTTGGCGATATGTGCCTTGTAAGAAGGTTGGGCGGTGGGGCCAAATACAATTTGGGCACCTGTTTTTTTCGCCAGATCCAGGTGACCAGAAACGAAATCGGCATGAAAATGCGTCTCCAGCACAAATTTGATTTTTGCTTTATCCGCCTTTGCCCTTTCAAGGTATGGTTTGGATTCACGAAGGGGGTCAATGATGGCAGCCTCTCCATTGCTTTCAATATAGTATGCGGCCTCTGCCAGACAACCTGTATAAATTTGCTCGACTTTCATGGTGCTTTTTTTTCAAAGTTCCGTCAGGGCGCCGTTAAAACGAATGATTTTTGTCAGGTTTTGAAAGCAAAAACGATGATCATCCGTTTCTGGCCGTTCAGGTCGATAAGCAACGCATCACAAACCTGGCATTGATGACAAATGTCATGACCGCTGCGGGTATTTCTCATTCGCCATGTGGGACATTATCATGACCTTACGCAAAGGAAAATAAACCTTCTATTATGGGCTACTACAAGACAATTGGCGACAAGAAAATGGACGGCACGATGATCGATCTGGCTTCTCAGTCCGTCAAAGGTGCGGGAGATGGCCGCATCTCGGTCAAGGATGCCGAAGCAATCCTGAAGTCTGCAACCGATGGCAATATTATTACCGACGTCGAAAAGGACACCATCGAATATCTTTTCAAAAATTTCAAGTGGACTAACCCTGCAGAGGAAATGTTCCGAAAGGAATTGAAGGTGTGGCAATCCCGCAAGACACCGGTTCCCATGAAGATAAGTGATCTTTTAGGTAAACATTTCACTGCCGTGGATGTATTCCCTGATCCCACGGCCCGGGCCGCCCGACGTCGTTCACTGGAAGCAGCCACGTCTGAAACGGGTCAGGATCATGATGACATTGGTCTTTGGATTCGGTTAAAGGATGGGACCACGGTAGAAGTATTCTCTAATTTTATAGACCTGGAAGGTGACTTTGTTGAGCTCCGGGGCGGGTGTACCGTTCCCGTGAGGGCGATTGAGAAAGTGGAGATATAAGTTTAAAGCTAAAAGGTAAAAGCTAAAAGCCAGGACTAAGTATCAAGTTCAAAAAGCTGTTACCATTTCAGCCACTCCCATTTCACGTCTTAAGACTGGGGATTCATTTTCCTACAGCCCCGTTATCTTTCTTCAAATCAGGTAAAACTACCTGCGCAATTTCACAATACGCTCTTCAATCCATCATGGTTGAAATGGGCTACGCTTCACGCGCAATAGGAATTATTCCTAAATTACCAGAGATAAAGTAATCCATGCACAAAACCATAACCATGATCAGGGGTGTTGCTGTCGCTCTGTGCTTTGTTGCTGTCGTTGTGCTTGTCGGCTGGCAATTGAACATTCCGGCACTCAAAAGCATTCTATCAAGAGACATGGTGCCCATGGTAGCAAACTCTGCCATTTGCTTTTTGTTTGCAGGGATTATTTTTTTCTTGTCCACACTGCGGAAATCCAGAGTGTCTGAAATGGTTATCCGGTTTCTTTCAACCCTGATCATGCTGCTGGGCGCACTCACGGTGATTGAATACATCACAGACATCAATTTTGGTATCGATCAATTCTTGTTTTCCCAACCTGCCTATGCCGGTAATCCCGGCCGGATGTCGATTCTATCTGCTTTAAATTTTTTTATCATTGGAACATGTTTCTTACTCGACAGGCTGGACTGGGGTTATAAAAAATTCATCGGACAGTATGCCATGCTACTGGTTTTCTTCATAACCCTGTACCCTTTCGCCGGAACCATTTTCGGTGCCATTCACTTTGGCTCATTGAATACGACCATGGCCATTTCAACTGCCTTGTGTTTTATGCTGGTGACCACAATTTACTTTGTCAGTCACTCCAATAAGGGCTGGGCTTCCTCGCTGTTTGCAGACAACGTCGCAGGTGTGTTGATCCGACGCATCCTCATACCAGTAGCCTTGATTTACCCTGTGTTTGCTTTCCTCAGTGTTCAGGGTCAAAAGGCAGGACTTTATAACACGGAGGGAGGCAGTGTCTTCATGATGGTCTCCAGCCTGGCTTTGTTTACCACGATCGTACTCATCACGGCCCAAACCATCAGTCGGCTGGACCATGAAAAAGATCAGTTCAAGAAATTTTTTGATCTCTCATCTGAGATCCTGATGATTGCAGACATGGACGGCTCCATCAAGTTGGTCTCGAAAGCTTTCACCAAAGTCCTGGGCTATTCAAACCAGGAAGGTGTTAACAATTCTTTCTTCCATTTTGTGCACCCTGAAGATATCCAGGTGGTAAAAAGTCATTTTGATCAGCTTCAAAAAGATACCGTACCCGGGACTTTTCAAATCCAAATGAAAAGTAAGGCTGGGAACAGCCGCCACTTCCTGTGGTCGTATGCGGCGGACAAAAAAACAAATAGTCTGTATGCCGCAGGCTATGACATCACAGAAATCAAGGAAGCTCAGCAAGTGCGCGAATTGGCCAAACGCTTAAGTCATCAAAATGAGCAATTAGCGGGCTTTGCACACATCGTCTCCCATAACCTGCGTTCCCACGTTGGAAATCTCAACAGCCTTCTTCACTTGCACAAGCAAGCCGGGGAAGACGAGCGGCAGACTTTCTTTCAAATGTTTGAAAAGGTAGCCCAGCACCTCTCGGGCACACTCAATGATCTGATGGAAACCCTTCGCATCAAACAAGATACCAGCAGGGAACGACACGTGATCCATTTTGAACAAGTGCTGACGAAAACCAAAGAAATTCTGGCCAGTCAGATTTTGGAATCCAATGCCTTCATCACCCACCATTTCAAAACTCAATCCATTGAGTACCCGGGGATTTACCTTGAAAGCATTTTTCTCAACCTGCTTTCCAATGCGATCAAATACAGGTCGGACCGCAGGCAACTTCATGTTCACCTCGAGACCTCCATGGTTGCCAACGAAGTGGTTTTAACCGCGGAAGACAATGGTCTGGGAATTGACCTGGAGAGGCATGGAGACAAGATGTTTGGCTTTTACAATACTTTTCACGAACGCAAAGATTCGAAAGGTGTCGGATTGTTTATAACAAAGACTCAAATTGAAGCAATGGGCGGATCCATATCTGTGGAGAGCGAGGTTGACAAAAGGACAATATTCAAAGTTGTTTTTAACAAGGCACCCGCTCAGCCTTTGACAACTTCCATTTCGAATTGAAGATTGAATTCCAGGATGAGATCATGATGGAATGGGGGGCATTCCTTCCCAAATCATCAAAAGTGGAATCAAAACCATTCACCGCACCCGATTTAAATTCAAAATAACCAAACCCATCATGTTTTCTTTGGATGACATCGAAGATTTACTCCATATTTTCTGAAATAAGCAATAACTTAATAGGTCAATGCCTAACTGCACACCATGTCAATCAAAGTAG
>JAYVEZ010000044.1:0-3465 GCA_043773645.1 Cytophagales bacterium | reverse complement strand
CAGAAAAATATTTTGAGGAAGCCCTTCAAGTCGTACAAGTTCAACTGGGCAATGAAAGCCAGGAGTATGCCACGGTGCTGAATAACCAGGCAATTCTGTTTTCAAAAATCGGCAGGGTTGACGCGGCGGTAGAGAAACTGAATACGGCCATTGCCATTGTTGAAAAGCTAAACAAGAAAGATTTAAGAAATCAGGTCGGCTTACAATCCAACCTGGCATTGCTTTATCAGCAGCGGGGCAAGTATGCAGAAGCCGAGGCAATCTACGTGAAGCTTGAAAAAGCATTGGGCAGCAGCAGTCCATACTATGCGGGTGTGCTCAACAACCTCGCACTGCTATACATCCAGATGAACAAGATGGACAAGGTGGAGGATTTTCTCAAACGATCCGCGGCCGTCTACAAGTCAAAATTTGGGGATCAAAATCCAAACTATGCCAAAGTACTTAATGATCTTGGAAATTTTTACAGAATTCAGGGCCGCTATGATGAAGCGGAAAAATCTTTAACCGAGGCGCTTACCATTCGCGGCAACGCATTGGATGGGAGTCACCCGGATTATGTGAAGTCTCAGGAAGATCTTGGAATTCTTTATTGGAAGAAAGGCGACCTGGCCAAGGCGGGCAATAACTTTCAGATCGCCATGAGCAAGTCGCTGGATTTCATCAACCGCTATTTCCCGCCAATGAGCGAAGCGGAGAAGACAAAATATTGGGATGTGCTGCAGCCCCGGTTCCAACGATTCTATAATTAT
Organism: Cytophagales bacterium; assembly: GCA_043773645.1. Taxonomy (GTDB): domain Bacteria; phylum Bacteroidota; class Bacteroidia; order Cytophagales; family Cyclobacteriaceae; genus ELB16-189. Next base: position 2,713 of record JAYVEZ010000044.1, on the reverse strand, counting down.
TGTCTTGAGGCGAGTGCAGCAAACCCAGATGTGGTGAAAGACATGTACGACTATCAGATGGCAACGAAAGGGCTCTTGCTGAATTCCACGAACAAGATAAAGAAGGCGATTTTCTCCAGCGGAAATGATCAACTCATAAAAGACTATGTTGCTTGGCTGGACAAGAAGGAGACGTTGGCGCGCTACTATTCCCTTTCAAAGCAAGATCTGTCTGATCAAAAGATTGATCTGGCAAGTCTGGAGCGCGAGGCCAATGATATGGAAAAGTCTTTGTCTCAGCGCTCCGGAGATTTCTCACAGGGGTACTCGGCAGAGAAATTGAGTTTCACACAAGTCGCTTCTTTGTTGGGGGATACGGAGGCGGTAGTAGAATTTGTACGCATCCGTTCGTTTGATAAAGATTTCACAGCGGATTCAAAGTATGCAGCCCTGATCCTCACAAAAGGCGCCACCGTTCCGAAATTGATTGTGCTCGACAATGGAAACCAACTGGAGACGCGCTATGCGAAATTCTACCGCAATGCCATCCAGCAAAAAATCGCTGATACATATTCTTATGATCAATTCTGGGCTCGCATTGATCCTGCGCTGACGGGGAAGAAAACCATTTATGTCTCTGCCGACGGTGTGTATAATCAAATTAGTCTGAATACCATCAAAAAGACGGATGGCGACTATCTCCTCAACCGCTACGACATTGTATTGGTGGGAAATTCCAAAGATGTGATCACCATGAAGAATGCCAAGCCAGTGGCAGCGAAGAAGAATGCTTTTCTGCTCGGATTTCCGGACTATGGTGGTGATGCAGTTCCGGCTTTACCCGGGACCAAAGTGGAGATTGAAAGCATTGACAAGATTTTGAAGACCGGTGGCTATCAGGTGACGCCTTACATGCAAAGAGGTGCTACGGAGGCTATCGTAAAGGCAATGAAAGGACCATCGCTGGTGCACATTGCCACGCATGGCTATTTCCAGCAGGATGTAGACCAGGCTTCCATGGGTGTTCATGAAGAGAATGCGAAAAATAATCCCCTGCTCCGTTCAGGAATTTTATTGGCGGGTGCGTCTCCCACGATTAAAGGAGAAGCATTGCCCAACCTGGAAAGCAATGACAATGGAATTCTTACAGCCTATGAAGCCATGAATCTCAACCTGGAAGGTACAGACATTATCGTACTCAGCGCATGCGAAACGGGCCTCGGTGAAGTTCGGGCTGGAGAGGGCGTTTATGGTTTACAAAGATCTTTCCTGGTGGCAGGCGCCAAAGCCCTCGTGATGAGCTTGTGGAAAGTAGACGATGCGGCCACGCAGGCCTTGATGACAAACTTCTATACAAACCTTGCCAAAGGCGGAAGTAAAGCAAAAGCCTTCAAGCAAGCGCAGCTCCAATTGATGCTGAAATACAAAGAGCCCTATTATTGGGGAGCGTTTGTGATGATGGGGCAGTAAAGAGATTAGCCACATATTTTCACAGAATGAAATCTTGTGTAAACCTGCCTACTGGCAGAAGGATCTTTGCAATCCCTGCCTTCGCCAAAGCGGCTACGCGCAGGCAGGTGTGGCAGCTTCGAGGAATCTTGATCCCCCACCGTGGATTAATTTCAACTACCGACTCCGCCACTTATCGAATGTTCACTATATTTCTTTTACAAAAGCTTCATGAGGTGGTTACTAATATTTCTGGTGGGCTGGATGATCGCAGACGCTTGCGTTGAAAGAATAAATTTCAACCTCCCACACAATTACTCTACTGATGTCGTTGTCGATGGCCTAATTACCAACGAGCCAGGTCCCTATACAGTCAAACTCAGCAGTGTAATAAAGACTGATGATACATATCCATTGGGTGTGCCCCTATACGCAAAGTATGTAACTATATTTGACAACGTTGGAAATTCTGAAGAGTTGATACTCACGGGTCAAGGAGTTTATCAAACCCAAACTGGTGGCATACAAGGAGTCATTGGACGGGAGTACCATATCAAGGTCGAAATGGAAGACGGGAGCATATTCGAATCGGCCCCAGACAAGATGAACCCAGTGGGCGGAGTAGACAGCGTTTATTATTCGTTTGAATCCCATCCGCGGGAAGACCAACCGCCCGCCTATCTCTACAGAATTTTTATGGATGGGCACAGTAGTCCTGGCGAAGACAATTATTTTCGATGGAAATTTAATGGAACGTATGTTGTCGAAACCTTACCCCAATTTACCCATTGCCCCAGCCCACCTTGTGGATATTGTCCTGCGCCGTGTAGCGGTTATGCCTTTGACTCTCAAAATAACATTAAACCAATTGCAGGAAAATCATGTAGTTGTTGCAGGTGTTGGGTCACGCCACGAGAAGGCAAGCCAAAGGTCAGTGACAATCAGGTTTCAGCCAACGGAAAGTTTAGCAAAATCGAAATGGGAACTATACCAATAGATTTTTATACTTTCTTTGAAAAATACAGGGTAGAGATAGTGCAGATGAGCCTTTCACGTGCGGGCTTCGACTTCTGGAAAGCGATTCAGGCACAAAAGGAAGGTGTTGGGAGTTTATTTCAGCCAATAACGGGAACCCTTCCAACCAATCTTTCTGAAGTGAATCATTTGCGAGGAGTTCAAGGAATTTTTTATGCGTCAGCTGTCACCAAGAAGCAGATATATCTAGACAAGAGCATTCATCCTGTTGACATTATTGTTCCTGAGGACTTTTGTGCAGGTGCGATCA
>JAYVEZ010000043.1:0-20581 GCA_043773645.1 Cytophagales bacterium | reverse complement strand
ATTTTTGCCAACGAAAATGTGGGTCGAAAAACAAGTTCGATTCTTAAGATTCTGGGCCACACCACTTTTGCTTTTGTCAAGAGCTACATCATCAAGAGGGGATTCTTCGACGGCTATGAGGGCCTGATGGTAGCGAAGGCAGAAGCCAACCACGTATTCTATAAATATGCGAAGCTCTACGAAGTCAACAAAAAGGCGGCGCTGGGCAAACGTGTTGTCATCAGTCGCACCGATAATTTGGGGGACGTCATTCTTACCTTACCCCTGCTGGGATACCTGAAGGCCACGATGCCAGAAATCAGAATCTATTTTATCGGCAAAAAGTATACGAATGCGGTCATTGACAAATGCATTCACGTCGATAAGCTATTGGACAGGGAAGAACTGCTCAAGGATCCATCCATCCTGAAAGGGATTCATGCAGATTCGATCTTATTCATTTATCCAGACCGGGAATTGGCGAAGCTTTCCAAGAAATTGGGCATCAAAAGGCGCGTGGCTACCGCCCACCGATGGTTTAACTGGCTGTATTGCAACTACCGTGTTGATTTTAGCCGGTTGCGCTCAAGGCTTCATGAAAGCCAACTTAACTTCAAGCTGTTGGCGCCCTTTAAAATGTACTGGGATTTCGACCTCAAGGAAATTGCCGATTTCTATGGCCTGGTTCCACCGTTACAAAATCACAACGGCCATATATCATCCAACCACTTTAACCTGATCCTGCACCCCAAGTCGAAAGGAAGTGCACGGGAGTGGCACATCGAGAACTATTACGAACTGGCTCAGTCCTTGCCGGCCGATCGTTACAAAATTTTTATTACGGGCCTAAAAGAGGAAGGTGAGCTGATGCGACTGGAGTGCCCGGAATTGTTTCAGCTTGGACATGTAACGGACATGACCGGAAAATTGAACCTGGATGATTTGATGTCTTTCATCAGTCAGGCAGATGGCCTGATTGCTTGCAGTACCGGGGTGCTCCATTTGGCATCCGCCTTGGGCAAATTTTCCCTGGGACTTTACTCACCCATGAAGCCAATCCATCCGGGTCGGTGGATGCCCATCGGCAAGCATGCCAACTACTTGGTCATCGACAAAAACTGTAGCAATTGTCGAAGGAGCAAGGAATGCCAATGTGTCAACGATATCACGGTTGAACAGGTAAGGGGCAAACTGGAGGAATTCGTGGCCCAGGTGAATGCCCCCAAAAGTTTTGCCGACTACTAGGCTTTGGAATGAGAAAGAGGGAATTCCACGTAGCCGTTATTCTGGTCAATTACAATTCAAGTCAATACACCGTCGATTGCCTGCAATCAATCTTATCTCAGACGAATATTTCTCTTCGGTATCAGGTGATCGTGGTCGATAATAATTCGAGGGAAGAAGAGTATAGGAAGCTGGCCAGCATTGGCGAAAAGAAAAATGTTATCATCTGCAGAAACAAATTAAACCTGGGCTTTTCAGGCGCCAACATGGTTGGGGTTGAGCGGGCCGATGCTGACTATTATTATTTCCTGAACAATGATTGTCTTTTGCTCAATGATTGTCTTTCCCTTCTCCATGAATTTATGGAAAGCAATCCGATGGCGGCCAATGCTTCAGGAGAAATGTTTGTTACCGACGGTTCATACGAGTATAATTTCAGGTATTTCCCTTCGCTGTCTTTAAAACTGTTTGGATCGGGGATACTTCGGTTGTTTCACCCTGAAAAATATCCGTCCAGGCACATCAGGTTTACGAAGCCAACACAAGTTGATTTGGTCAATGGGAGTTCAATGTTTATCCGGGCACTACCCTTTGAAGCCATTGGAGGATTTGATACCCGGTATTTCCTGTACTGTGAAGAAGAAGACATCGCCCTGCGTTTGAATCGGGCCGGGCATCAAACCTATATAGTTCCTGCTGCCCACTATCAACACTTTGTGAGTAAAAGCAGTCAGCCAGATGGTAATATCAACCTTGATTTTCTAAAGGAGTTCTACATTTCATTCCTTTATTACTTTTCAAAAAATTACAATGCCGGATACCGTTTTGCCATCCAATGGTATTATTTCTTCAAAATTGGCCGAAAATTTTATAAGAATTGGGACTATGCGCGCCTGGCATTTTTTATTGCCCGCGGTGCTCCGGCAAAAGAAAGTTTGAGGTTTAAGCAAAAAGCAAGTTCGGAATGAGTGCGTCCGGGTATATTGAGGTAAGTTCAACCCATTCTATTTAAAAGTCAAAACCAATTGTGAATGAAGATTGACCTCATGGCAAAACCGGAAGCGTACTACTCTGGCGACCGGCAAGAAATGCTCGGGTATATTCCGCGTACTGCGAAAAAAATACTGGAGATTGGTTGTGGGGAAGGAAACTTCGGAGCTCACCTGAAAAAGGAACTGATGGCGGAAGTATGGGGTGTGGAGTATGATGCCTCCCAGGCTGCGGCGGCGGCCAAACAACTTGACCGGGTTTTTTCGGGAGATGTGGCCGGAATTGTAGGAGAATTTCCTCCTCATTACTTTGACGTCATCGTGTGCAACGATGTGCTCGAACACCTTACAGATCCCTATTCCGTGTTGGAGAAACTCAAATCCAATCTAACAGCCACGGGAGTTCTGGTGAGTTCTCTGCCGAACATCCGGTACTTCAGAACCTTCTTTGACTTTGTCCTTCATAAGAACTGGGATTACACCGACAATGGAATTATGGACAAAACACATTATAGATTCTTTACCATAAAAAGCATTCGCAAGATGTATGAGAACCTGGGCTACGAGGTGCTTACGCACGAAGGCATCAACGCCACCAAGTCCATCCGTCCGTTTCTCTGGAACTTGTTGTTCCTTGGTTTCTTTTCGGATATCAAGTATCGACAGTTCGCAACCGTTGTCCGACCGAAGATTTAGTTTTAAGAAAAATAGTTTCAGCATGTTGTCTGTTCGCCTTGCGCCGGCTTACTTTTTCGTCCACGTATTTTGTAATTTTGATTTCAATGCAAAAGTTGAAGGTCAGCGCGTTTAGTTATGTCAGGAACGGAATCCGGATGGGCTATCCATTTCTGCAGTCAATTCAATCCGTGCTGCCGGTGGTAGACGAGTTCATTATGGTGGTAGGCGATTCCACCGATGGAACACGTGAAGCCATCCTTGCCTTGTCACCTAAAATAAAAATTATTGATTCGGTGTGGGACATGAAGTTGAGAAGCGGAGGAAAAATATTTGCACAGCAGGCCAACCTGGGCCTGGATGCGGTGACAGGTGACTGGATCATTCATATCCAGGCGGATGAAGTAATCCATGAGCAGGACATAGAAAAAGTCAAAAAGTATATGAAGGCTTTCAACGATCGTCCTGAAGTAGAAGGATTTCTTTTTCCTTTCCTGAACTTCAGAGGTGACTACAGCCATATACACACCGGTCGCACAGCCCACCGGTTTGAGATTCGCGCGTTCAGGAAAAACAGCTCGATTCGTTCATATAAAGATTCGCAGGGGTTTAGAAAGTTTTCATCACGGGAAGGTTATGAGGGTGGTGCGAAAGGAGAGAAATTGCAGGTGATAAAAATTGATGTCCCCATCTTTCACTATTCTTATGTTCGCCCTCCGAGAAAGATGAAGGAAAAAGCCGAAGTCTTCACAAGCTTTTATGTGGATGACTCCAGTTTAAAAGAGATATTCAAGGGGGTCGAGGAGTTCGACTACAATGAAGTAGACAAACTGGAAATTTTTAGGGGCACCCATCCGGCCGTCATGGCTGAAGTGATCGCGAAAAAGGATTGGGAGTTCAAGTATAATCCTGGGATGAAATACACTTCCCTCCGTCACAGGATCCTGAATAAAATTGAAGATTGGACTGGCCATCGCATCGGTGAGTACAAGAATTACAAACTAATCGGGAAAATCCAGTCCTGAGGTCGAAACCTTTCTTTTTGAATTTCTGCAAAAGCAGCTCTTTTTGCTACTTTTGAGGTTCCATGGAAATCGAAGAAGCCCCACGCCAGCATTATAGCGACCAAGAGAAGGGAGAAATCTTTAATAACGAATTCCTTCCGCACATTCATTCCATGTACAACTTTGGCTACAGGCTCACCCTGGACCGCGACGATGCCAAAGACCTTGTTCAAGACACCTATTTCAAAGCCTTCCGATTCATAGAATCATTCCAAAGAGGAACTAACGCGAAGGCGTGGCTGTTCCGCATTTTGAAAAACAGTTTTATCAATGACTATCGGAAGAAAGTCAAGGAGCCCAATAAAGTAGACTATCAGGAAGTAGAGACATATTATAATTCAGATGATGTTGACAGGCAAATCACTCCCGATTTGCGGGTGGATGCACTGAAAGACATGATCGGGGATGAGATCTCCAATGCTTTGAATGCACTGGATGTGGATTTTAGGACTGTTATTATCTTGTGTGACCTGGAAGGATTTAAGTATGAAGAGATGGCAAAAATTCTGGATATCCCCATCGGAACGGTGCGAAGCCGCCTTCATCGTGCGCGTCAACTACTCAAAGAAAAGCTAAGTGAATATGCCAAATCAATGGGTTACAAAACCACCTAAGCCATGAGTCACCAACCCAACCCCTTCCTTTCCAGCTCGGGAAAAAAATCGACCTGCATGGAAATGCTGCAGCTTATCCTCGATGGTCAGGCTACCACAGAGCAAAGCCAATACTTCAAAACCCACATGGATCATTGTATGCCCTGTTTTAAGTCATATCAGCTCGACATGTCAATCAAGGAATTGCTTCGCACCAAATGCTGTGGAGGAGATGCTCCTTCCGAGCTGGTGAATAAGATCAAGAGTCAAATCGCACAAAGCATTTAAGGATGCCGGGCAAAGCCTTGATTTTCTCAGCTCCTTCCGGTTCCGGAAAGACCACCATTGTAAAACATCTCCTGGCAAATAATCCTGACCTTGGCTTTTCCATATCAGCATCTACCCGCGATAAACGCGGGCGCACCGAAGAACAGGGAAAAGATTATCATTTTTTGAGCCCGGAGGAATTCAAAGAAAAAATCGACAAAGAGGAGTTCATCGAATGGGAAGAGGTATACGCAGGAAATTTTTATGGAACCCTCAAATCAGAAATTGAACGCATCTGGAAGGAAGGTAAAAATGTAGTGTTTGATGTTGATGTGAAGGGCGGCATCAGCCTGAAGCACTATTTCGGAGACAAGGCCCTCGCCATCTTCGTCAAAGTACCTTCGCTGGAAGTGCTGGAACAGCGCCTGAACAAACGAAGCACCGAATCACCCGACAGTCTTTCAAGGCGATTGTTTAAAGCCAAGTTTGAAATGACCTTTCAGGATAAATTCGATCGGGTGTTGGTAAACGAAGACCTGCAACATTCACTGAAAGATGCCCAGGCAATGTATGATGAGTTCAGGAAGCAGTAGTCAATCTTTGCTACCGTGTCAAACCTTGTAACAAACGCACCACCAAGTCAGAAGACCGGACTGTTCTTCGGTTCTTTCAATCCGATTCACACCGGGCACATGATTATTGCCAACATCATGGCCGAAAATACCGATTTGAAAAAGGTGTGCTTTGTGGTGTCACCGCAAAATCCATTCAAACCCGCCAAGGGTCTCTTGCATGAATTTGATCGCTATGATATGGTGAAGGCAGCCATCGCAGACAATTATAAGCTCGAAGTTTCTGATGTGGAATTTCACCAGCCCAAACCGAGCTATACCATTGACACCCTCACGGTGCTTTCCGAGAAGAACCCGGATAAAGAATTCGTTGTCATTATCGGCGAGGACAACCTGGTCAATTTTGAGAAATGGAAAAATCATGACCAAATACTGGACCGCTACGGATTGTATGTTTACCCGCGGCCCGGTGTAACAAATTCAGAACTTACGCGTCATCCCCATGTGAAAATGATCGAGGCGCCGGAGATTGATATTTCAGCAACCTACATCAGACAGTGCGTAAAAAATGCGAAGTCCATCCGTTACCTGGTTTCCGAGGCGGTGGAACAGATGATCCGGCAACGGAGTTTTTATAAGTAATGTGACTTCATGGCAACCCAGGTCAGCTCCTTTGCGTCTTTGGAAGGAATGAAAAAAGTCTTTGCGACCGGGTTTCTATGGATGCTTACCATTGCGGCGATGGCCGGAGGAGTTCGCGGCACCATCAAAGGCGATGATGGCGCCCCCCTGGCCTTTGCCACCATCTACGTGAAACAAACAGGTTCGGGAGCCGTCAGCGACCTTCAGGGGCACTATGACATCGCCTTGACCCCCGGTCACTATGACCTGGTTTTTCATTACCTGGGCTTTGAAACACAAACCCGGTCGGTTGAGATCGCCGATTCGTTTCAGGAAATCAATATCACCCTGAAAACCCAGGTCATTCAATTGCAAACAGTTACTGTGCGCGCCGGGAAAGAGGATCCCGCTTACACCATCATGCGGAAGGCCATGGCAAAAGCAAAATACCACACACAACAGATTGACGGTTACACAGCCAAAGTATACATCAAAGGGAAGGGTCAGTTGAAAGATTATCCGTGGCTGGCAAAGAAAGCCCTTGAAAAAGAAGGGATCACCAAGGACCGGGTTTTCATTTCTGAATCGGTGAGTGAAATCAAATACACGCGTCCCAATAAATTTGAGGAAAAGGTAATCGCCGTGTACACCAATGGCAACAACCGCAATACCGCTCCCAATGCGTATGTGTTTGGCAGCTTGTATGAACCCGAAATTGCAGAAACGGTATCACCCCTTTCTCCCAAATCATTCTCCTATTATCGTTTTGAGTATTTAGGAACATTCAAGGACCGTACGTATGAAGTGAGCAAAATCAAGGTGACACCACGGTCAAAGGGCGACAATGTATTTGATGGATTTATTTACATCGTTGAAGACTGGTGGAGCATCCACAGTGCTGACCTGAACGCTACCAAATTGGGAATCAAGTTTCATGTCAAACAGATCTACAATCCCATTGAAGACAAAGCCTGGTTGCCTGTGTCCCAGCAGTTTTTTGTGGAGGGAAAGGTCTTTGGTTTTGAATTTGTTGCAGACTATCTCGCCACCGTAAAGAATTATAAAATTACGCTCAACCCGGCCTTGCCTCAGGAAATGACGGTGATCGACGAAAAGGTGGAGAAAGAACAGGCCAAAGAGGTGGAGCAAAAGTTCAGTAAAAAAAATCAACAGCTTCAGAAGAGGTTGGAAGCCGGCAGCGAAGTGACCCGAAAGGAACTCAACCAATTGGTCAAGGAATATGAAAAGGCCGAGCAGAAAGAACAGAAGGCGCCCGAAGTAATTGAAGAGACCACTTACAAAGTGGATTCCCTGGCCTATAAAAAGGACTCTACCTTCTGGGCTGACATACGACCCACACAACTGACTCCTGAAGAAAAGCGTGGCTACAAAGTGGCTGACAGCATTTCGGTGGAGCACAAGAAAAGAGAAGAAGGAGATTCATTAAAGCCTTCCAAAAGCAAGGGGTTTCAGCCTTGGGACATATTAACCGGTGATCGCTACAAACTCTCCAAAACGGAGAATCTTCAGATACACATGCCCTGGGGAGGATTTAATACGGTGGAGGGTTGGAACCTGATCTACCGACTCAGCTATTACAAGCGCTGGGTGAAAAGGGATAGCCTCAATCCTGATAGCAGACCAAAAGTTTCGCGGTTGGAAATCAGCCCCATTGGTCGTTATGCATTTTCCCGTCAGGTATTGTCAGGGATATTGCGTGTGGATTATCGTACCCGGAAACGCAGGCTTACGCTGGAAGGCGGCAGGTATGTGCAGCAGTTCAATAACGATGAGCCCATCCATCCCATTGTCAATACATTCACCACTCTTTTTCTGGAGAACAACCTGATGAAGTTGTACGAAAGGAATTTTGTGGATTTCAAATGGCGCGAGCAGGTCAGTCAGAAACTGACAGTCTATACCCAATGGACCTGGGCGCACCGCAGCGAGTTGTTTAACAATACCAACTGGACACTCATCGACAACAGCGAAAAAACTTATACACCGAATGCGCCGGTCAACCAGGAACTTCCCAATACAAGTTTTCAACCCAACAATGCATTCACGGGAGTCATCGGTGTTGAAGCGCGGCCGTGGCAGAAATACAAGATAAGGAATGGACGAAAAACCCGGGTCTTTAATTCATCTCCCATACTGATGGCAGAGTACCGCCAGGGTTTCGGAGCCTTGAACAGCGACGTGAAGTTTCAGCAGATCGAATTGGGCCTGCGGCAACAAGTAAAATTTGGTATCCGGGGAACGATGGACATTGCGTTGAAGGCAGGCTCCTTCCTTAACGCTGACAAAATCTATTTCATGGATTACAAGCACTTCCTTGGTAATCGAACTCCCTTTGTTACCACCGACCCGGTGGGGAGCTTCAGGTTGCTGGACTATTATGCCAACAGCACAAGCGACAAATATTTCATAGCCAACGTGCACTATCATTGGCGAAAATTTCTCATCACGCGCATTCCTTATGTGCGCCTGGCGGGGATTACTGAAAACATTTTTGTGAATTATCTGGCTACCCCAACATCTCAGAACTACACTGAAGTGGGCTATGGACTTGATGGCATTCTGCGGATCTTCCGCCTGGAGGCCGCCGCTTCGTTCCAGAATGGCAATTATACCGGCAACGGCTTCCGCATCGGTATCGCCTCTAACATTGGGGTGAATTTTGATGATTGACTTTCAGACAGGGCGAACACGCTACTATTCTAAATTGTAGCTTTGCCGAAGCAGTTAAAACATGTCCGTATCCGTCACCGACTTTCTTCACCTCCGTCAGGATCACGTTGTGGTGGACGTTCGCTCAGAGGGTGAGTTTGAAGCGGGCCACATTCGCCGTGCCGTGAACATTCCGTTGTTGAATAATGCCGAGCGTGTGATCGTAGGAACAGCCTATAAGCAGCAGGGACAACGTCAAGCGATCTATGAGGGGTTTCGGCTGGTGGGCCCAAGGTTGGAAGATATGATGAAAGCAACGGCCGCCCTGGCGATGGGTAAGGAGATACTGGTGCATTGCTGGCGGGGAGGGATGAGGTCCAATAATTTTTGCCAATTTGTGGGGATGGCTGGGATCAAGTCTCAGTCACTCAATGGAGGTTATAAGGCCTATCGCCACCTGGCGTTGGAGTCGTTTAAGAAGCCACTTTCAATTGTTTTATTAACCGGTTGTACGGGCAGTGGCAAGAGTGAAGTATTGAGATCCCTCGCTGCACAAGGAGAACAAATCCTCGACCTGGAGCATTTGGCGAACCACAAGGGATCGGCATTTGGTGGCTTGCTGATGCCGCCACAACCCACCACAGAACAATTTCAGAATGAATTATTTGAGGAAATTCTTAAACTCGATCCTTCACGACGTGTATGGTTGGAAGATGAATCCATTGCCATCGGGAAGATATTCTTGCCCACAGACCTCTGGCAGCAAATGACCCAAAGTCCGCTCGTTCAAATGGATGTCTCCAAAGAGGTGCGTATTCAACGGCTTGTAAATGAATATGGCCCGGCAGATCGCAGTGAGTTTTTAGCCATCATGGGAAAGGTGGTGAAGAAACTGGGAGGGCAGAACTTCAAATTGGCCAGTGAGAAACTGTCTCAAAACGACATGTTTTCCGTGATTGAAATTCTTTTGACATATTATGACAAGGCTTATCTTTCCAGTATTGACAAACGAATTGGAAGAATTAAGTTTTCCGCCCCATGGGATGGTGGTGATGCAGGTTCTTTTGCAAAGGGATTAATTAACCACATAGGCACATAGGGCATATAGTGCTATGACCCCCGAATGCCTTCTATGTGCTCTATGTGCCTATGTGGTTAAAAAAATATTACCCGAATGACTACGAAAGCCGAGCTTGACAAGCTTACCCATAAGATTTTAGGATGCGCCATTGAAGTCCATAAAGCGCTTGGCCCTGGTCTACTCGAAAGTGTGTATCACAAGTGCTTGAGACGAGAATTTTCTATAAGCGAGCTGTCCCATAGCTCGGAATTCTTAGTGCCGGTAAACTACAAGGGACAGGATGTGGATGCTGAGCTTCGATGTGATTTCTTAATTGAAAATGAAATTGTCGTTGAGTTGAAGGCTGTCGATGCAATTGCCCCAGTCTTTGAAGCTCAAATATTGACTTACATGAAGTTACTGAAGAAGCCCAAAGGAATTCTTATTAATTTCAACTGTTCAAACCTCTTCAGAGAAGGTCAGAGAACTTATGTAAACGAATATTTCAGAGATTTGCCTGCTCATTAAGTCTATGTGTCGTCTGTGCCTATGTGGTTAAAAAAACTATGACCGAAATAAAACTCACCCAATACTCCCATGGCTCAGGCTGCGGCTGTAAAATTTCGCCTGCCGTATTAGATTCCATCCTTCACTCGGATTTACCCAAAGCAAAATATGCCTCTTTGCTCGTTGGCAATGAATCCAAAGACGACGCAGCGGTATTTGACCTTGGTGATGGCACCTGCGTAATCAGCACCACCGACTTCTTCATGCCCATCGTGGATGATCCCGCCACCTTTGGTGCGATAGCCTCCGTAAATGCCATCAGCGACGTATACGCGATGGGGGGAGAGCCGCTGATGGCCATCGCCATCCTCGGTTGGCCGATCAATACCATCCCGGCGGAGGTGGCCAAGGCTGTGCTGGAAGGGAGCAGAAAAGTGTGTGCGGAAGCGGGTATTCCTTTGGCCGGCGGCCACAGCATTGATTGCCCGGAGCCAGTGTTTGGATTGGCTGTAACAGGAAAGTTGAAGAAGGAGCACCTCAAGAGAAATGACACCGCCAAAGAAGGTTCTTTGCTTTATCTCACCAAGCCCCTCGGCATTGGCATAGTAACAACGGCCCAGAAGAAAGGTATTGTGAGCGATCCGCACTTAAAGATAGCGGTAGACACGATGCTTACCCTCAACAAGCTTGGCGCAGCATTTGGAAAACTTCCCTATGTCAATGCCCTGACGGACGTTACAGGCTTTGGCTTGCTTGGACATTTGTGTGAAATGTGTGAAGGCAGCGGCCTATCCGCTGAAATTGAATTCAGCAAAGTGCCGAAGTTTGATTTTCTTGATACCTACATTCAACAGAAGTCCATGCCCGGTGGTACGCTGCGAAATTGGGAGAGCTATGGAAAAAAGATCAGCGCCATCAGTGATTTTCAGCGGGTAATTCTTGCAGATCCGCAGACAAGCGGTGGGTTGCTGGTTTCGGTGGATGCGGATAAAGCTCCCGATTTCGAAAAGTTTATGGAGGGAAAAGGGTATTCCCTCAAGCCCTTTGGTAAACTTGTGTCATCCGATTTAGTCCTTGTCAAGGTTGCACAATAGCCCAATTCATGAAACGGTTTGTTAGAAACTTTCTTCCGATCCTGCTTCTCATTGTTTTTACTTGCTGGAGAACGGAGGCCCAGCAAGTCCGGGACACGCTGGCCACTTTCCGGTTAGAGCCAAAAGCATTGAAAGAGGATTTTCAGTTTTTGCGGCGGATTTTGACTGAGACCCATCCAGGCCTTTACCGATACTCCTCCAACGAAATGATGGACAAAAGACTGGATAGCCTGTCCTCGCTGCTAAACAAGCCCATGATGTTTTATGACTACTACCTCATGCTGTCGTGGCTGATCGCAGACATTCGGTGCGCCCATACCCACCTGATGCCCCTCAAGAATTTCGAGGCATACTACGTTCGGGGAATCAAAACATTTCCCCTTATTCTATTTTACACGGAGGGAAAATATTTTGTTACGCTGAACGGGACCACCGATACTGTCATAAAGCCTGGTTTTGAATTGCTCACGATCAACGGCCGGCAAATACGGGAGATAAGAAGTCAACTGTTAAACCACCTATGGGCAGATGGCTACAACGAAACCTCCAAGACAAAAGCAACCACCAATGCTTTCTTTCCTTTGTTCTACTATTTGCTGGTAGAAAGACCCGGCAGTTTTGAGATCACCTTCAAAGATCTCAATGGGGAAGAGGGGAGGATACGTGTACAGGCCCAGACGTATGCTGAAACGGAGAAATTCTATCAAAAGAATCCGGTGAACCGAGAGATATTGGCCAAGTACAAATCCCAAAACAAATTGGATCGGAAAAATGGATGGCGGATGAAGGTTCAGAAGGAGGAAAACGTAGCTATTTTACGAATCAATGGGTTTGGTGGCGGTAAAAATGAGGAAGAAGCCAGAATGAAAATGCAAAAGTTTCTTGACGGATGCATGAAACAGTTACGGCAGGAGAAGATACAAAATCTCATCATCGACCTGCGATTCAATGGTGGAGGTTGGGACATTCAAGGCGTTGAACTCTTCACCTATATCATGAAGTCGCCGGCACGTTGTTACAGACGCCTTCACAGCGTTACGGATTCCAGTGAGTTCTTAAGATTTTCAGATCTGTCTCCTGCGGACCGGAAGAATGTGAAAAAGGAATTGAAACGAGAGCCAGACAACACATTTTCGGTGCGAGAGGAGTTTAGTCCCCAGTTGAAAATGCAATCCCCCAAAGCGAATGGATTCAAAGGGCGTGTGTATGTACTGTCTAATGGAGGGAGCGGATCAACCACATCTGAGTTCATTGCCTACTCAAAGAGCCATGGTGCCATCACACTGATTGGCGAAGAGACCGGAGGAGCCTACGAAGGTGGGAATGGAGGAAGTTTTCTGAATTTTGTGTTACCCCATTCAAAAATATCCATTGGTACACCACTCCTATACTATGATAATGAAGTGACGCCTCCCAATCAACCAGGGCGAGGAACAATGCCTGATTTTAGTGTGCCGTACAACATTGAAGATGTTTTGAAGGGATTTGACACGCAATTGAATTTTGCCTTGAAACTGATACAGAAGGAAGGATTGAACAAGTGATTGAAAAGATGAGATCTGCTCCGCGGGCCATCGCCCTTGTTTAACTTATTCCCTCTTCCGGTATGATAAACCACATGATCACATAGGTTAGAAACATGGGGACCAATGCAGTAATGAACCCCACCAAGACGACTCCTATCCTGACCAAAGAAGGATCCAAGCCAAAAAATTTGGCGAGACCACCACAAACTCCGGCAATCATTCGGTCGTTTTTAGAACGGGTGAGGCGGGGTTTCATCTATCAAATATCTTTTCTTATGGTGGTTTCTATCTCCAGTATTAGATCAGCTCCATAGGCCATCGCAGGTGTTTGATAACCGGCTTTGAAATTTCCCCCAAGGATTTTTTCGGCAATCAATACGGCGGTTTTTGCTGTCAGCGAATAGCCACTCACGGTTTCTAAGCGAGCGCTGCATTCCTTTCCAGCATTGTCCCACACCTTCCCCCACAAAAAACTCCGTCCGCCTTCCCGCTTTTCGTCGCTGGGACCAGCAGGCTTTTTATCGATTTGCTTGAGCATGAAATCTTTCACCCAGCGCATACGCAACAACCAATTCAGATAATTGCTGCGCTTCGCATTGCTGATCATTTTATCGGTGGCACCCGTATACACTTCGATGTTGGGAATGCCCGTACTTCTCCAGGCCGTGGAGATGTCGCCCCAGGGAATGCACAAGGCTTTGGTCTTGAAGGCACCGAAATCAATTTCTTGTACCTTTTCGCCCATTGCTATTTTTGTAAGCTTGCCATCTTTCCTGATCAAGCCTCCGTCGCCCAATCCTTCCGTCATGCTCTTGGAGGTTCCACGGGATAGCCCACCTTTCGACATGGTGAATGCCAATTGTAAGTGGGTGGCCGATGGCAATCGATTCTTCAAATGGAGTGCAAGACAATCCGATGGAACAACATCGAAGCCTGTCCCCGGCATGATGGTGATGCCCAGTTCTTTTGCTTGTTTGTCCAGGCTGGGAAGCGATTCAAAAACCAGGTATTCTCCTGTGATGTCGGTGTAATGAGTTTTTGTAGCGAGGCATGCTTCACTCATGGTCTTGGCCGTGAACCGGAATGGTCCACCGCAGTGAATCACGATCGCTGCAGGATCGAGTAACTTCTTCAAACCCTCCAGGTCATGACTTTCCACGACCCTGAATGGATAACCCGATTCGGCACTTTGCTTTTTGAGGTGTTCTTCATTTCTGCCCGCCAGCATCACTGAAAGATTTTTTGCCCGGCATTCGTTTACAATGAGTTTTCCGGTGTAACCGTAGGAACCGTACACTACAATCAGGGAGGAGTTTTTCACGGATAAATTATTTAAGCCAGTCAGTAAAAATTGAACCACATAGGAACATGGGGCACATAGTCTTCAATCACAAAATACTCACCTAAGTGGTTCTATGCTGTTAAAAGGATTATTTCATTCGCTCGACCTGCGTAATAAAGTACTTGGTGTCTCCCCGCCACGGAAACTGAGCATACCTTTTTTTGAAATGAAGATTGACCCGCTCACCGCTCAAAGCCACATCTTGCAGGGCTTTAATGACGTCGGCCTCTTTTCCTTCCACGGAGAAGTCGAATGACTCAGCGATGGGGCTCGTACCCTTCAGTGCACCAAACGTTTCAAGGTTGAGCTTCCCTTCATAGGTTTTAAAGATCATTCCTTTTTCAGTGATTCGCAGTACTTTGCCCGCCATGATGCCGCTTTCGTAGGTGGCCCAATAGAGGAATGCAAAGAGTGCAATTCCAATGATGATCAGGAAAATAAGTATCTTTTTCAAAATGCTGGTGGTTTTCCGTTTTACCTTCTGACCGAAATTTTCATTTTCCATAAAATGGGGGTTCTTGAAATCTTCATCCCGATAGCCATCAGGACAAATCAATTCATTTTCAAATTAAACTGTCATAATCTCCGCTTCTTTCTTCTTCATCAAGGCATCAATCTTGCCAATGAATTCATCGGTAAGTTTTTGTACACTGTCTTCCGCATTTTTCAAATCATCCTCGGGGGCACCCTTTATTTTTTTCAATGCTTCGTTGGTCTCCTTTCGTACGGCGCGAATACTGACTTTACCCAGTTCGCCCTCTTGGTGAGCTTGTTTCACAAGTTGCTTTCTTCTTTCCTCTGTCAGCATGGGGATGTTGATGATCACCTGCTGTCCATCGTTCTGAGGAGTAAGACCCAGGTTGGCGGCCATGATGGCCTTTTCAATTTCCTGGATGATGCTCTTTTCCCAAGGTTTAATAAACAAGGTGCGCGGATCAGGAGATGTAATGGAGGATACTTGATTCAGCGGACTCATGGCACCATAATACGATACCATAATTCCGTCAAGCATGGCAGGATTAGCCTTGCCAGCCCTGATTTTGGTGAGCTCATGGCCAACATGCGCCAGGGCTTTGGTCATCTGGTCCCGGGCATCATCCAGAAATAATTCAATTTCTTCCATAAAAATGTAATGTTAGTGGAAAGATAATTTCATTGCATGGGCCTCATTACCTTCATTTCATGCGTAACTAACTTATTAATGTTCCAGCCTCGTCACCACGCACCACTTTCAACAAGTTACCGGTACGGTTCATATCAAAAACGATGATGGGCAGTTTGTTTTCCATACACAAAGTGAAGGCCGTCATGTCCATGATATTCAGGTTTTTTTCGTACGCCTCCTGAAATGAAAGTTTCGTAAACCGGGTAGCCTCAGGAAATTTCTCAGGGTCTTTGGTATAAACGCCATCCACCCTCGTGCCTTTCAGTACCACGTTGGCCTGGATCTCGATGGCGCGAAGACTGGCTGTTGAATCCGTCGTAAAGTATGGGTTGCCGATTCCGGCTCCGAAAATGACAATTCGTCCTTTTTCCAGGTGACGGATCGCGCGGCGCCGGATGAAGGGTTCGCAAACCTGTTCCATTTTGATCCCAGACATCAACCGGGTGAAAAGCCCGTGCCGTTCCAGGGCGCTTTGCAAAGCCATCGCATTGATGACAGTACCGAGCATCCCCATATAATCGCCCTGAACGCGGTCGATCCCCAGTGCTTCTGCCTGGCCGCCCCTGAAGATATTGCCCCCGCCAATGACGATGGCGAGCTCCACACCCAAATCCTTGATTGATTTGATCTCTTTTGAATATTGTTCCAGGATTTCATGGTCAATGCTGGTGGTCTTGGATTTGCCCATCAGGGCCTCACCACTCAGTTTCAGGACAAGGCGTTTGTATTTCATGCTGGCTTGATTATGCGCTAAATTCGGCAAATATGTTCAGGATTTTCCTGAATGAAAAGGATTTAACGCACCCTGGCCGGCTCATTCTTCCGGTTCGGCCAATCCTCATTATCTTTATCGACAAATCGTTTGTTTTATGGTAGAAACCATCACTGCAGGTCATGAGGCCATCCAATTAGAAGAGAAATATGGCGCCCACAATTATCACCCGCTACCGGTGGTGTTGTGCAAGGGCGAGGGCGTCTTTTTGTGGGATGTCGAAGGCAAGAGATACTATGATTTTTTATCCGCGTACAGCGCCGTCAACCAGGGGCACTGCCATCCGCGCATCATCCATGCTTTGACCGAACAAGCCAAGGAACTGACGCTTACTTCCCGTGCCTTTTACAATGATAAATTGGGGCTGGCTGAAAAATACGTTTGCGAAACATTTGGATACCAGAAAGCCCTTTTCATGAATAGCGGCGCAGAGGCGAACGAGACTGCTATCAAGCTGGCCCGCAAGTGGGGATATACCCGGAAGGGAATCCCTGAAAACCAGGCCATCATCGTGGCAGTACGCCAGAATTTTCACGGCAGGACAACCACGATCATTTCAGCCTCCACAGATCCATCGGCAAAAAGTGGCTTTGGACCTTTCATGCCCGGCTTCGAGGTTGTTGAGTATGATTCTGTGAGTGCCCTCAAAAAAGTGCTCGCCAATCCGAATGTATGTGGCTTGTGGATCGAACCCATTCAAGGTGAAGCGGGTGTTTACATCCCCCATGATGGCTATCTCAAAGAAGCTGAAAAGATTTGTCGCGAGCACAATGTGTTGCTCATGATGGATGAAATTCAAACAGGGATCGCACGTACCGGAAAGATGCTGGCTTCGGACCACGAAGGCGTTCGGGCCGACTTGTTGATTTTGGGCAAGGCCTTGAGTGGGGGAGTATTGCCAATATCTTGCGTGCTCGCCGATGATGAAATTATGCTGGTTATCAAACCCGGTGAACACGGTTCAACATTTGGTGGAAATCCGCTGGCGGCCGCCGTAGTGATCGAAGCGCTTGAGGTAGTAAAAGATGAACGGCTGGCAGACAACGCAGCACGGCTGGGTAAAATATTCCGCGAGCGTATGAATGCTCTCGTGATGAAGTCAGACTTAATTAAATTGGCGCGTGGAAAAGGACTGCTCAATGCGATTGTCATCAATGATACGCCCGAAAGTGAAACCGCATGGAACTTATGTCTGGCGTTTGCTAAGAATGGATTACTGGCCAAGCCTACCCATGGAAACATCATTCGCCTGGCTCCTCCGTTGGTAATTACGGATGATCAGATTCATGAATGCTGTGATATCATTGAAAAATCAATTCTCGAATTTAAAGTTTGACTGCGCGTGCCTGCATGGTCGCATGCGCGAAACAAAGACTTTTCTAAAAATGACAGGTGGCAGGAAGGTGAACCAGTAAATAGAGATAACTTGTCCTGAAGACCCATCCAATTTCAAAAAGGCCTGACCGGTCCTTAAGGAAGCACGGAAAGGTTTCTAACGCCGGCGGCCCAATACAAGGTAGCCTTCAATTTTTCATTCTCTGCTTTCAGCTTGAGCAATTTGGTTTGTGACAGGATCAACTTCTCTTGCTGTACGTTGATTTTGAACAAATCACTTTCCCCGTTTTCAAGATTCAGCACCTCAGCTTGAAGAATTCTTTCATAGCTGCGTACCATCCCAGACTGTTGAATGAGAATGATATTGGTGTTAACCAATTGATTGAAAACCTGCTGTACCTGATTGACTATTTCGCGTTCCGCCTGCGATTGTTCCAGTTCGGTGCTGCGAATTTTGATATTGGTCTGACCCAACTTGGCGCGTTCTTTTCGCAAGAATACAGGAATGGAAAAATCCAGGCCAAACTTATAGTTGCTGCCGATCGCAAATGGCTGAAAACCACCGCTCGGAGCGATGGGCTGATTAAGAAAACTGTACGTTACATCAAAGCGAGGCTTCAGGTATTCCTTGTTGAGCTTCTTTTCAATATCCAATTGACCCAATTTCAATCTGAGTTTTTTCAGTTCAGGATGATTCTGACGGGCTTGAAACAAGAGCTCTTCGAGCGTCTTGGTGGACAGAATTTCACTGTCGCCCGGCACGAGCACTGGCGCTACCGCCAGGGTTAACTGTAGCGGTTGTTGTTCGGCATCCCACAGGTAGTTGGATACACGGATACCAGAATTCTGGAATTCAAGATAGCTTTCCTGCTTCTCGACCTGTCGTTGCCGCAAGGTAATGTGGGCCTGCAATGTGTCAATAGAGGAGGCTTCCCCTAGGCTGGCATCCAGCTTGACCCGCCTGAAAATTTCAGAGGCAATATTGACACTTCTGCTCAGGAAACGATAGTTGTAATAAGCATAGTACCACTGCCAATAATCTTTGGCGGCCTCAAGCAAAATCTTGTTGATAAGCTTTATTTGTTCCGCTTCGGCAAGTTGTACAAAAAGTTTTGATTGCTTCAGCGCAGCCCTTCTCTCATCGGTGAACAGCCCCTTGCCAATGGGCAATGAAAGGGAGGTAAAGATTTGCCTGTAGTTGTCTGATTGGGGCACCGAGTTTTCCGGATCAATGTATGCGCCGCTGTTGTGCTCTATGCCAAACTTGGGGTCGATGGGAAACCATGAAGGAATGCTTACCAGAGCCGTCCATTTGTTATAATATTCTTTGTCAGCGAATTCTTTCTGACTCATCCGTGCTTCCAATTTAGGATCGAAGGCCCCCCGCGCGAGCCGAACCTCCTGGAGTGCTGTTTCAC
The DNA here is from genome assembly GCA_043773645.1 of Cytophagales bacterium. GTDB lineage: Bacteria > Bacteroidota > Bacteroidia > Cytophagales > Cyclobacteriaceae > ELB16-189. The sequence continues at coordinate 1,708 of JAYVEZ010000043.1, read as the reverse complement.
TCAGCAGCCGGGTTTGCTTCACGATCGGGTGATTCTGCAGAACAGCTGCATAAAAATTTTCAATCGTAAAGGGCTTTACGGAATCCGGTAAAACATAGATGGAGTCACTGGAAAATTGTGAGAATCCTCTAATGCTTGCCACCAAGAACACAATGAGAATTACTGTTTTCATATTTTCGACTCGTTGGCCGAAGCTTCTTTGTTGTCAGTACCCTTGCTTTTCTTCTTTTCTTTTTGAAGGTCATCGACTGGCTCCTTGTATAAGCTGGGAGGGAAGCCGTTCAATTGACGCCACAGTTCATACCAGACGGGAACATCGTCCAGCATCACCCATCCTTTGGTGCCACTGCCAACCCGCAGTTGCGGGGGCCAGCGTTGATCCTTGGGATCGGGAATAACCAGGATTCGGAACTCACCAGGATGGGTGTTGACATAATCAATCACTTCGACGGTGCCGCCGAAGGAGCCAACCGAGACGCTGGGCCAGCCGCTGAACTGCAAAGCCGGAAATCCATCAAACTCAATCCGCACATTTCTTCCCTTGCTGATCAAGGGCACATCCATCGCGCGTATGTGCATCTCCACAGCTACATCGTTTGATTGCGGCATAATGGTACAGACGGGGTCGCCCTCCTTGATGGTTTCGCCGATGCCTGCCTGGGTTGCCTTTATTACAACCCCAGCCTGGGGTGCCAGAATGAAGTATTGCTGGCTTCGGATCCGTTGATTCACATATTCGTTGCCAAGCTTGGCTAGGTCTGCCTGTGTATCGAAAAGTTCTGACAAAGTATTGTTTAGGTCAGATTCCGCCTTGTTGATTTTGTCTAGGAACTCGGCCTGGACGCGTTCGATTTCAATTTCCGCGTTCACAAAATCCGCTTCGCTGCCCTGGTATTTGTATTCGATGTCCTGAAATTTTGTAAGCGGGATGTTGCCTGCCTCGAAAAGTTTCTTGTTTCTTTCATATTGACTTTTTGCATTGGCGAAACGAAAACGCTCAGCCTCCAGTTTGGCCTTGGATTGCTCTACTTTGATACGCATGCCATCCTCCAGTGCACTGATTTGACGCTTTAATGATTTTGATTTAAGGTCCTTGGAGGAAAGGCTTTTTTCCTTCGACTGAATTACTTCCCGCAAACGAAGGAGCATCTCCGGATCGAAATACTTTTCTTTTACCTCACTGATGATGGCGATGGTGTCCAATTTATTTACAAACTGACCCTCTTTTATCTTCCAAACCTGAATGCGCCCGGCAATGGTGGTTTCAATCGTCTGGGGACGGTTGCTGGGAGACAGCGCGGTGATCTTTCCATGCCCGTGGATGTTTTGCTGCCATGGAAGGAAAAGGGTGATGAAGAAGATAATGCCTACGAGCAAAATCCACATGGCCAGGATCTTTCCCGATCGGGGCGTGCTCAAAGAGCGGAGTGCATACATGCGGTCGCCCGGCGTCAGTTGATTTCCCTTATTTTTTGGTTGCCTGATCATCTTAATCTATGAAGTTTTTAATGCTGTCATTTTTCATCAACTCGGCAAATGAGCCCTCAGCTTTTATTCTCCCTTTTTCCAGCACAATCACCCGGTCACAGGCCGCCATGACCATCGGATCGTTTGAGACGGTAATGAGTGTCCATGGATTTGACTGATCCACCACACATTGCAAGAGTGAAATTTTTTCCTGGCGCGATATGCCCGTGAAGAAATCATT
>JAYVEZ010000042.1:0-2769 GCA_043773645.1 Cytophagales bacterium | reverse complement strand
GCCTTGGACAGTTTTAGTTCAAATACCGAATCAATCAACCGCAGCATGTGCGCAGCGTCCGACGAACCTCCACCCAATCCGGCGCCCGTTGGAATAATTTTGTGTAAGTGGACCTGAACCGGAGGAAGATCAAAATCTTTCTTAATGAGATGATATGCTTTTAAGCAAAGATTTTCCTCCGGTATGCCCGGAATATTTAATCCAGTTTGGTTAAAGCTGCTGGAAGTTGCGGGCAGTATTTCCAGCACATCGGTCCATGGCAAGGGATAAAAACATGTTTCTATGTCGTGGTACCCATCGGGTCTTCGCGACAGAACATGAAGTCCCAAATTAATTTTGCAGGGAGGGAACGCAACCATAGATGAAGTAACAAGCCAGTACACTCATGGTTGCGACGCAACGCATTCAGCACCCGTTTTCTATTTTTTTAACCGGTCGATCAGCTCTTCAGCAATACCCGTGGTCGAGAACCCACCATCGTGCATCAGGTTTTGCATCGTCACCATCCGGCTGTACTCAGAAAACATGAGAACGATATAGTTTGCGCAATCTTCCGCAGAAGCGTTGCCCAATGGGGACATCATTTTAGCATAATCAAAAAACACATCGAATCCCGAGATGCCTGCTCCCGCTGTTGTTACCGTCGGGGATTGGGAGATGGTATTGACGCGCACCTTTTTGAGTCTTCCAAAACGATAGCCATAGCTCCTGGCGATCGATTCAAGCACGGCCTTCGCCTGGGCCATGTCTGAATAGTCCGGGAACGTTCTTTGGCTGGCAATGTAGGTGAGTGCGAGAATGGAACCCCATTCATTCATGGCGTCGGTTTTTTCTGCTGTTTGTAAAACTTTATGAAAGGAAACGCCTGAGATGTCGAGGGTCTTGAGGTACCAGTCGTAATTCAGATCACCATAGGACTTGTCCTTGCGGACGTTGGGGCTCATCCCGATGGAATGAAGGACAAAGTCCAATTTTCCACCCAATATTTCCATGGATTTTGTGAAAAGAGTCGACAGGTCTTGCTCCAGCGTTGCATCGGCAGGGATAATTTCAGCGTTGCATTGGGTCGCCAGTTCTTTGATCTTGCCCATGCGCATGGCAATGGGTGCATTGGTAAGGGTGAATTGACCGCCCTCCTCTTTTACTTTTAAGGCAGTTTTCCAGGCGATTGAGTTCTCATCCAATGCACCGAAGATGATGCCGCGTTTACCGCGAAGCAGGTTGTAAGCCATACAATTACAGTTAAGTTTTGCTACAATAATACAAAAATCAACTTTAGCAGTGGAGTGTCATTTTCTAGCACCAAATTTGGGCATGGAAAAAGTATCAAAGGATCAACCCATCGGGATATTTGACAGTGGAATTGGTGGTCTTACCGTGGCCCACGCCATCAAACAAATGATGCCCAACGAAAATCTGATCTATTTTGGAGATACTGCGCACCTTCCCTATGGTGATAAATCCGAGGCTGCCATACAAGCCTATTCCATAAAAATTGCCGATGTATTACTGAAAAAGAATTGCAAGGTAATCGTGATCGCCTGCAACTCCGCCAGCTCTGCCGCTTATGAATTATTGAAAGAGTATGTGCAACATTCTGTCAAAGTGATCAATGTCATTGACCCCATGGTGAAATGGGTGGCTGAAAATTTTCGTGATTGTACGGTGGGACTCATCGGTACCAAACGAACGATTCAGTCTGGGATCTATGCAAGGAAGCTTGAGCAGGAAAACAAAAACATCATCCTCCACTCACTGCCCGCTCCCCTGTTGGTGCCCATGATTGAAGAGGGGTTCTTCAACAACAAAATAAGCAATGACATCATTGAAGAATATCTCCGTGACCCTTCCTTACAAGACATTCGGGCGCTGATCCTCGGATGTACCCATTATCCTCTGATCAGGAAAGAAATCAAGGACTTCTATAAAGACAAGGTGGCTGTCCTTGACTCTTCGGAAGTTGTTGCCAAAGCACTTTACGACTACCTGGCTCATCATCACTTGCTCCGTGAGTCGCCGGCCGGAGAAGACCATTTCCTGGTGTCAGACTATACCGAATCGTTTGAAGCTTCCACCAAGCTTTTTTTTCATCAGGCTGTTCATCTTGAAAAACACCCTCTTTGGAATTAATATCACGCATTCATGTAGGATTTTATCCTTTTTTGAACTTTTTAATTGGATCCATTCATCCAATTTTACGGGCCAAACGCCTGGTGGCAACAAAGGAATGCTTTCTGGCGTACCCACCAAGGCCGATTGGAAGAGAAATGGGCAGCGGAAATTTGCCAACCAATGTCTTTAAATCGTAAAATTGTAAGGGACTTCCCGGAGAAATCCACAAGTTCTCTTGACTTGGGGATTGAATGTGACTGAACTAAACATGCGAAAAACAGGAATACTTCTTTTCTCACTCGTGCTTACAGTATCATCCCTGTTGTCTCAAAGTAAACTTGACAGCCTGGAGCGTGATCTCGAAACAGAGAGCAACGATTCGGTCCGCTTTCTGCTCCTTTTGGAATTGTCAGAGCAAGCCGAGTTTTATGACTATGCAAAAGCCCGCACCTATTCAGACCAGGCTGCCACGGTATCCAACTTGATCAACGCCGACTGGGCCTCGGGAAAACTGCTTTTCCGACTGGCCTCACTGGAAACCCTGGAGGGTGACTACGACGATGCACTTCGTTATGATCTCCGGTGCGTCAAGTTGTTTAGTGGAAATCACGATAGCACCTCGTTGGCCAGGGCGTTGAATGACGTCGGATCAGATTA
>JAYVEZ010000041.1:0-19255 GCA_043773645.1 Cytophagales bacterium | reverse complement strand
AGATGACTGAAATTCAAAAAACATTCTTTGACCATTGGGGGAAGGAAAGGCCCTGGAAAGGCAAGGAGGAGGTTCTTGACCAGGCCATCGAGCGTTCCTCACGTTATCGCCAGTTGTCGGAACAAGGACTATCAGAAGAAGAAATCCTGGAAGCGTTGCAGAAACCGATACCGATGTCGCTATTTACCTGGCAGGGAGTCAAAGAAGAAATTGTGACCCCGGTTGACTCCATCATCCACCACCTTCAATACCTCAATGCTGGCTTCCTCGCCGTAGAGCCTTTGAGTGGGAAGGTGAAAGTATGGGTAGGTGGAATCGATCATGATTTTTTTCAGTTCGACCATGTGAAGACCACCACCAAGAGGCAAGTGGGTTCCATTTTCAAACCGATTGTATATGCCATGGCCATCGAACGCGGAGTTGAACCGTGCAAGATGATATCAGCGGAGCGACAGACGTACATTGATAAGGAAGGCAAGGAGTGGACGCCACGCAACTCTCAGTTGGATTATGAAGTGCAATACACCATGAAGGGTGCGCTCGCTTATTCGGTAAACACCGTGGCCGCCAAACTTATTGAGATGGCTGGAGTAGAAAACACCATCGCCCTTGCGCGCAGGATGGGCATCACGAGTGAGATGCCTGACGTTCCTTCCATTTCCCTCGGCACCTCTTCCATCTCATTGACTGAAATGACAGCTGCCTATGCGAGTCTTGCGAATGAAGGCATTGCGATCACACCATATTTTATTAGCACCATCAAGGACCTGGATGGGAAGTTGTATGAAGATTTTAAACCAGCTGCTCCCGGAACGCGTGCCATGTCCAGGGAGACGGCGCAATTGGTCACCAGCATGCTACGAACGGTAGTACATGAAGGCACTGCTTCACGCATTCGGTGGAGATATGGAGTGTACAATGATCTCGCGGGGAAGACAGGGACCACACAATCCAATGCCGACGGTTGGTTCATGGCCATGTCGCCGAAACTTGTGATGGGTGCCTGGGTGGGTGCAGATGATCCGCGCATTCGTTTCCGAAGCACCGAACTCGGCCAGGGATCCAATACGGCCTTGCCCATCACAGCTTATTTTCTTCAAGAGGTCAATGCTGATCCGCGGTTTAAGAATATTTCAAATGCAAAATTTCCTTTGTTGACAGTTTTGCAAGAAGATAAACTGGATTGCGATCTCTATGAGTTGAGTGAGGAATTGGAGGCGCAGATTGCGCGGTCCATTGTTCAACGTGATTCAACCATTCAAGCCGATACGCTTGTTGCTCCGCCGTTTGAAACTTTCCTACAGATCCTTTATAAGCGCAAGATGAAAGTACAAAAGGCTCAACATCAGCTCGATTCTATGCGATTGATTGAGTTGGAGATGGAATTGATGGAAGGTGATAATAATTAGGATTCCCCAAAAGGGAATGCACCATTACCAATCGTCTTTGATTTTCTTGTATTGCAACTTGTCAGTAAAAGCCTGATCCAGCAGTCCAAGCATGTTGGGTCGACACCAATCGGGAGCCAGAATCGTAGCGCTGTTTTTGGTGGCGTAGGTAGTCAAGTTATCTTTTTCAGTAATTTTCTTGTACCCGACATCACCCGTCACCTGAATGGCCTTGAATGTGATCCTGTATCGGCCATCCTTTATGCCCACCGTCACTTGCCCACTGAATTTGCCTGTCTGCATGATCGGAGGGGTCCCCACCTGGGTGAATTGAAATTTCTTATAATCAACCGTTATGTCGTTCACGTCAAATTGCACGCCCTCGGCTGTAGTGACGATGTTGGCAATGTAGGGCTTGGTTTTATAGAATGTTTCCAGAGCGGCTGCCGTAACAGAATCCTGCATGAACACCTGTTGATAGATAATCTCCTGATCTACCAATTTGAATTTCAAGTAGGAGGTAACCTGTCCATAAGCAATAGAAGACACGGACAAGGCAAAGAGAAGGATTAGCTTTTTCATGAAGACCATTGGTTTGCATCAAAGGTAAGGAAGCCTTGCTTAATCAGCGGTGGAAGTTTCGACGGATGGTTGAAAAATTTGCCTGGAGCGGTTTCAAAGGTTGCTTCCAAAACACCATCTTTCGGCGTGCGAACAAAAGAATGTCCATCCTGTGCCATGGAGGTAGATTCAAAGAGCAAAACCTGCCCGATTTGCGGTTATGAATTTCCGGGAATGGGCATGGGGTTCAAGTTGGTGGCCCTCATCCTGGTGTTGCTTTTTTTGTATCTCATCTTTTTGCGATAGCCTCAGACCACCTGCCACTTGCCCTTGTTATCCTTTGCGTACGACAACCCATTGCTCATGACATGCACTTGCCGTCCGGAGGAATCCTTGAAGCTGCTGCGCTCAATCACCGGGTGGCCGTTGTTCTCCTTGGTCAGGAACATCTGTAATGCTGTAATGGAAGGAGCGATATCCTCCAGCCATTGATCTTCGCCTTCGCGCATGAATGCCTGACTCATGTTTTCTGCTTTTTCTTTCGTGCCGAAGGGAACAAGACATTGTTAAGAATCAGGCGATAGCCTGGAGAATGCGGGTGCAGGTTCAAATCCGTAGGCGTTCTCCTTCTTCCCGGTGAACCTTCCGGATCATGACCACTGTAGTAGGTGAAATGTCCCCGTCCGAGCTCACCGTAGAGATAACGCACATTGTTTGATTGTCTATTTTCTCCCAGGATCAAGGCTTCTGGTTTGACAACGAATTTGTTGAACGAGGAGGTTTGGCCCATGAACTCTTTGATTACATGTTCATGATTTTGCGTAAGCATCGTAGGAATGATGTCCCATTTGGCTGAATAATTGAATAAGGTAAAATATTCGTGATTGGCTTCAAAAAAATCCGGTCTTCCTGTGTTGATGTCCGAGAATTTCCGACTGGTTCCAGGTTCCAATGTAAAGTTTTCGAAGGCCAGCGCCTTTGTAAAATCAAGTTTGGATTGGGCGTCGACATCGGGTTCATCTCCATCATAGATGCTTTCACTGATATCTAACCCATCGGCGGCCAGGGCGATATCAAATGTTTCTGCCCCGGAGCACATGGCAAACAGGTATCCGCCTCCACCACAAAACGCCTTTATTTTTTTTGCCACACCCAGTTTCATTTCTGACACCTTGGCATAGCCCAGCTGCCGGGCGGTGGCTTCTTGCATTTTTGATTCTATGACAGCTGACTCTCTCCGCAGGAAGCGCCCATGCTGGCCAGTAAAATCTTCGTGATGGAGGTGCAGCCAATCATACTTTATCAAATCATCTTTGAGAACCTCTTCATCATAAATTATCGTGTAGGGAATTTCAGCGTAATCTAGCACGGTAATAACAGCGTCAGTTTCGTCAGCCACCAATTCATTTTTCGGTGAGTAGACGGCAATTCTTGGGGCTTGTTCCAACTTGACGACATTCATATTCACTTCGGGGTGGGCAATATCATTCAAAATGGAATTCACTCTTGCATCCGTCAGGACCTCAAAAGAGATTCCACGGATCACGCACTCGTTTTCAAGAGCATGGGAATACGTCACCAGGAAACTTCCTCCACGATAATTCAACAACCAGTCTACAGCCAGGTCTTTCTTAAGAACATCATACGCCATCCCATAAGCTTTTAAGTGATTCCTCTGGCTTTCATCCATGGGAATGAGAATGGAATTCGCGCGGGAAATGAGGCTCACGGAAACGAGCAGCCAGCATACGCTCATGATAAGCCCGTTGCGCAACATGCTAGTGGGGGTTACCTAATAAATCTCCGCATTTAATTCTTATTTCGCAATGTAGTTGCCATGGGAAGGGGCCAATGATGTTGATGACCGTTTCAACAATCAACGGTTTTGCGCTCATTGTTGCTTTTTAATGCCGCCTCAATAAGTTGAATCACCCGCATGGCCTGCTCGGGTTTTACGGTCAGTTCTTTTCCCTCACGGATGGCTTCAAATATGTTTTGGTAATAGCCTGAATAATTTCCGGCAATGGTTTCTATCGTACCCTGCACATGAAGGCCGTCTATTTCTGTGTTCAGGGTTCCCCAGAATGCCGGTGGCTCCGTGCCCCATCCGGCAGTGCCGGGGCGCTGATGAAGTTTCAATGCTTCCTCTTGTGGGTCGATACCGTATTTCACAAATGATCCCATGACACCATTTACCCTGTAGAGCGGACCAGGTTCCCGAACCAGATAACTTGATTTCACAATGACATTCAAGCCGGGGTAATCAAGTCGGAGGTCGTAGAAATCGTCGACTTTCCCGCCCGGCCTTTGAATCCCAATGCGCGCCGTAACGGATTGGGGTTTGCCGAACAGGACCAGCACTTGGTCCAGCATGTGTGACCCCAGGTTGTAAAGAATTCCCGATCCGGGGCCGGGCTCCTCTTTCCAAGTGTTTGGAGCAATGTAATTTCGAAATCGGTCATAGTGTGCTTCGTACTCAACTACTTTACCAAGAACCCCAGCTTCTATAATTTTCTTCAGGGTCATGAACGCGCCATCCCATCGCCGACTTTGAAAAACAGATAACAATTTGTTTTTTTTCTTTGCCAGGGCGATAAGTTTTTCTGCTTCCCCGACAGTATTGGTAAATGGTTTTTCCACCACAACATGCTTGCCTGCTTCTAGTGCCATTGAAGCAAAATCCAAATGGGTGGCATTGGGGGTGTTGACGATCACAAGCTCGATTTCAGGATCACCGATAATCTCTTCCAGGGTCCTCACCACCCGCACATCGGGATAATGCGTGGCCGCGATAGTCTGAGTGCGTTGTAAAATACTTTTCATTCTGAAGCCAGGATGGGCGGCCAGCAAGGGAGCATGGAACACCTCTCCGGACATTCCATAGGAAAGTATTGCCGTAATGATGGGTGGATGAGAATTCATAATTCAAAAATGCATTTAAATCCCCTCACCATGAATCATCAGAGGCACGACATAAAAAATTCGGTAAGCCAACCCAGCCTGATCGTATTTAGCTTTACAAAAAGATACAATGATTTAATGACCGGGTACTGTGAATACGGTAAACTCAGGTTCGGATTTCACCCCTGCTTCGGTCATTCGCTTTTTGAGTTCTTCTGAGTTAATGACATCTTTGGCCTTGTCAACATCGTTTGTGGCAAACATGATATTCACGATGCTGGCATCATCGGCATTGGTAGAAATGGCCCTCAACTCAAGGCCCGCTTCCGCCCGAATGGGCTCGTCTTCATCAAAGATTTTTTTCCATCGATCGTAATTCTCTACCGCATGACTGACACCCAGCCTATACAATTTGTCAGTCTTGCCGGAAGCCCGGTATTTGATGTCATAGTAGTGATAGACTGGCTCTGAAATGACGCCGGCATCCTGCATGGCTTTTTTGAGTTCGTCCGATGCGAATGAATTTCTTGCTTCTTTGTGGCTCTTGGTAAGTTCAAAAACGGTGATCAGGTTGGGATCATCAGGACTCGCATAAATACTTAACCTGGAGTTGGGATCGGAGACATCGGTATAGACCTTCAACCATAAATCATAATTTTTTACGGGATGTGTAACAGCCACAGCGGTATAGCCTGAATAGGCTGGCAACTTAACGGAATCAAATGCTGAGGAATTTTCTGCCGTGGGAGAGGATTTTCCCCCGCCACATCCTGCGACAAGCATCATCCCAATAATTATCGGAAACAGGAGAAAGATGACTCCAAAAGCCGATGACAACCGCGTTTTCATAAATACATGAACTTGTTTGAATCAAAAGTTACTAAAATTCCCGGTTAGGAGCGAGCGGCATTTAGGAAAAGGTTATGGTGCCGTACCTTAGTGCCCAATTTCCGACTGTTCAAGGGCATTGCTAAGCCCAACCTAATACTTTAGTAGTATGAAAGATTTCAAAAAGTACTATCTCATTTCGGCAACACCTGAGGACATCTATCGCGCCCTGACCCTCCCGGCTACCATCGAACTATGGACCGGGGAGCCCGCTGAAATGTCTGTCGAGAACGGCTCGGAGTTTTCGTTGTGGGACGGAAGTATTGTGGGAAAGAACATTGAATTTGTAGCCGACAAGAAGATCGTGCAGCAATGGTATTTTGGGGAACAGCCCATAGCATCCATCGTGACGATCAATCTGCATATTCACAAACAAGGCACTTCGGTAGAACTCATCCATACCAACATCCCTGACGAGGACTATGAAGACATCGTTCAGGGTTGGGACGAAGCTTACTTTGGCTCCCTCCAGGAGTTCTACTCATAATTCATTTTAAGTAATACTTTAAGGCCTGTCGATCGCTTTCGAGGATTAGAATTGAATCTTTTCACAAATATTACTCCGCTGTTGTCTTTGCGTTAATTACACCCTTACTCCTTGAACCACAAGGGTTTAATTTACGTTCTTTGTATCAACCACTACGAGTATGAAAATGATGAGCAAGCTTGCCATCCTGGAGTCCTTGGATACCATGGATCATGTCCAGATGGAGAAGGTACTGCAGTACATCAAGGGGATATTGCGACAGGAGCGGACAACCGACACTGTGCGTTTCCGTCAGCAGGCCATGGAACAAATTCGGCTTGCCCTGGGTACAGAAAAGGGCCGAAAGGTAGCTGCCTAGTCCCAGAGCAGAATCTTGTGCAGATGCTGTCAATGGCATTTGAATGGCTTCGCCACCCCTAAAAAAATAGCAGAATAACTGCTGTGCTGGAATGCATTGGTCATGTTGACTAGCAGCCCAGGTTTTTTTTCAGGTTGCGTTCTGGCAATCCACCAAAATCGAATGGCCTTTCGATATCTGCATTACTCTTGTTTAACTCCTGCTTTTTAGGATCGGCTGCTTTCTTGGTGGCTTTCTTCTTTGACTGCTTTTTCATGGATCAGCATTATTGAACATGTAAAAACGCGGCATTTATCATGATAATTCTTCAACCCGTCCTATATTCGCCTGTTTAAATTTAATCTAAATAAGCTTGATAGAGGGGCCAAAAACAGTAGCATCAATGAAACCCGGCGAATCGGCTGTCATTTCCGGTTTCTCCGATGAACAATTGTCCGCAAAACTCCTTGAGATGGGCTTTCTGCCTGGGACAGTGGTTCGATTTAATTTCTCTGCACCATTCGGAGACCCTGTTTGTGTTAATATCTCTGGGATTGATCTTTCCCTCAGGCTCGATGAAGCTTCCACCATTTCGATCCTGGATTAGATGGCCATTCACCACCGTCTTAAGATTGCATTGGTAGGCAAGCCGAACGCGGGCAAATCATCACTTTTCAACCGGCTCACGGGGCTTAACCAAAAGATTGGCAATTTTCCGGGCATCACCGTGGACAAGCGCACGGGTTATTGTCAGTTAGATGAATCAACATCGGCGGAGATTATTGATCTCCCAGGGATCTACAGTCTTTACCCGCGGACCCTCGACGAAAAAATTGTCGTTGAAATTCTGACCGATAAAAAGGGAGAGTATTTCCCGGATCGCATCGCCGTCATCGCCGATGCCACCAACCTGAAGAACTGTCTTTTGTTGCTCACGCAACTCATCGACCTTGGCCTTCCGGTCATGCTCGTGCTAAACATGATGGACCTGGCAGCAAAATCCGGACTTAGTCTGGATGTGAAAAAATTGTCCATACAACTGGACGTCCCCGTCGTGATGATCAATGCACGTCAGGGATTTGGGATAGATGATTTGAAGAAACAATTGCTGACGACGACCGTGCCGTCTCAACGCAAGATTTTTCAGCCAATGAATGGCGTGACGAAGGCGCTGGAGGAAATACAAAATCATTTCGGTCTCTCAACTTCCTATGAGGCCTTTCAATATTTACAACAACCTTCAAATCTACTTTTCTTATCGAAGGAAGATCGTTCTTTTATCAAGCGTGTAGCCACAGAACAGAACTTTTTTCCGCATAAATATCAGGGTGCTGAAACAATCCATCGGTACGGGTTTATTCAGGCCGTGCTGGACGCTGTGATCATCAAGTCAGCAGGGCAGGAATGGAAAGGAGTTTCTAACAAGCTGGATAAAATTCTCACGCACAAATTTTGGGGCTACTTCATTTTCTTTTTGGTCCTCTTTTTGATATTTCAATCGGTCTTTGCACTGGCTCAAATACCCATGGATGCCATCGATCGGGGATTTGCAGACTTGAGCACTTTTCTGAACAAGCGGCTACCAGAGGGCCCATTATTTGAACTGATCTCAAGTGGTATTGTACCGGGTATCGGGGGCATCATCATCTTTATTCCGCAGATCGCCATACTTTTTGCCTTCATTTCCATCTTGGAAGAAACAGGCTATATGTCAAGGGTGGTATTTCTCATGGATAAAATCATGCGCACGGTAGGCATGAGTGGGCGGAGCGTGGTGCCGCTCATGTCGGGTCTGGCTTGTGCCATTCCGGCCATCATGGCCACCCGCACGATCGATAATTGGAAAGACCGACTCATCACAATTTTTGTCACACCCCTGATGAGCTGTTCAGCAAGACTTCCGGTGTTCACCATCTTAGTCGCTCTCATTGTTCCCCACCAACGCGTGCTGGGTTTGATCAGCCTACAGGGAATTGCGTTGATGGGATTGTATCTCCTTGGATTTGTGGGTGCGATGTTTTCAGCCTTGCTCATGAAGGCCATCGTAAAAACCACCGAACGCAGTTATCTCATCATGGAAATGCCCACGTACCGGGTGCCGAAATGGTCCAACGTCGGGTTGACCATCTTGGAGAAAACGAAAACATTTGTTCTTCAGGCGGGTAAAATAATCATTGCTGTTTCTATTATTCTATGGGTATTGGCGAGTTATGGTCCGAAGGAGGTCATGAATCAGTCACGCGCCACGGTGCGATCCGAAACGCAGCACCTTAATTTATCCGAACCTGAATTTGAAAATCGCGTCGCTGCCTATAAGCTGGAGCATTCTTACGCAGGCACCATCGGCAAATTCATGGAACCCGTAATTAAGCCCCTGGGTTTTGATTGGAAGATTGGGATAGCGCTGGTCACATCGTTTGCGGCACGTGAAGTATTTGTCAGTACGATTGCCACCATTTATTCACTTGGCAGCACCGACGACCATGCGACCATTATGGACCGGTTGAGGGATGAAATTGATCCTGAAACGGGCGGCCCTCGCTTCACGCCTGCCGTTGGATTTTCATTGCTCGTCTTCTACACCTTTGCCATGCAATGCATGAGCACGCTGGCGGTGGTAAAGCGGGAGACAAAAGGATGGAAGTGGCCATTGTTGCAGTTGATTTATATGACAGGCCTTGCCTATACCTCAGCCTTCATTGTGTATCAGGTCCTCTCCTGATTCTTCCTATCTTTCGAAAAAATATTCCTGCATGAGGTGGCTTTTGATATTCCTCGGAGTCCTGGTTGGCGCATCCTGTTCAACTCCACCTCCCAATAAATTTTCTGACGTTCTGCTTATCAAAATCCAGGATCTCAAGGACCGGCGTGCGACTGACAGCCTGGTGATTTTTTTACGTGAGAAGAATCCCATTTACAGAAGAGAAGCAGCGTTGTCACTTGGCTCCGTCCAAGATTCAACGGCCTCCGCAGCACTGGGTACTGCACTGCTGGAAGATTTGGACACGGAGGTGAGGAGAAATGCCGCATTCGCACTTGGCCAGACAGGAGGCTTTCAGGCAGTTAATGCCTTGCTCCCCGCGTTACAAGATTCTTCGCGCAGTGTTCTCCGGGAAGTGCTCGAAGCCTTGGGCAAAACCGTTGACAGAAGAGATGTTGCCTCGCTGAACGAATATCAGACCAGGGACACTTTGCTCCAAGAGGGTCAGGCTTGGGGATTTTATCAATTAACCCTTCGGAAGAAGGCCGATTCCAGTGTAACCAGAAAAATGTCGTCCTTCTTGCTGCCTTCCCATTCATATCAAACCAGGCTCGCAGCTGCCCATTACTTTGCCCGATCATCACCAGTGATAGGCACAGGATATGAAGAAAATCTGCTTCAGGGCGCTCTCAATGACAACCGGCCGGAGGTAAGAATGGCCGCCTTGAATGGATGTAGAGACCTGGCATCGGAGCAGGTGCTACCTGTCGTAAGGCAAGTGCTTGCGGAAGAAAAGGATTATAGGGTACGGGTCAACGCCGTCCGGGTCCTTCAGAATTTTTTGATTGCTGAGACATCGATGATTCTCTTTCAAGCACTTTCCGATCCTGTTGAAATGGTGACCGTCGCCGCCTCTGAAGTGATTCGAAACATTGACGACGGAAGCGGCTCAACCGGCATCCTTGAAAATCTGTCTAAGCTGAAAAGCGACCGCGCGAAGGCCAACCTCTATGCGGCTTTGCTTAAATCGGCGGTACGGCCTGAAATCCTGGAGGAAATGGTCGCGGCCTACTCCACAGGTTCGGTTTACTACAAAGCAGCACTGCTGTCCGCAATGGGTGAGACAAAAGAAGCGTCCGACAAAAGGGCCTTTAAATTTCTTTGCGGCGAACTTCTCAAAATAACAAATGAAAAGGTCATTCTTACCGCTTCAGCAGGTGCCATTGTGTCTCTCAACCACCATGATACAACCGGAATTTTTCTTCGATGCTATCAACAGG
The DNA here is from genome assembly GCA_043773645.1 of Cytophagales bacterium. GTDB lineage: Bacteria > Bacteroidota > Bacteroidia > Cytophagales > Cyclobacteriaceae > ELB16-189. The sequence continues at coordinate 8,712 of JAYVEZ010000041.1, read as the reverse complement.
CGCTTGCCAACGGAGACGAGGCTGTCATTGGCATCGTAGCGTCTGCACTGACAGATCCGTCCCTGGGCTACAAAAATGAAATTAAGGACCTTCAGTTTCTGTATGATGCAAAAGCGAAAATGAAACTGCCCAGGGATATTGAATCGCTTCAGCCGCTGAACATCGCGATTGCATATCTCGAAGGAAAACCAAAGCCTGCACCATTGAAGAATGAATTCAACCATCCAATCGACTGGAATCTTGTGAAGTCGATCCCTGCGATACAGGAAGTTGAAATCACCACCAAAAAGGGAAAGATTCGCATGCGTTTACTGGTGGAGGAAGCGCCTGGCTCGGTGGCCAATTTTGTTGACCTTGTGAATAAGAAATACTTTGATGGAAAATTCTTTCATCGGGTTGTTCCCAACTTTGTAATTCAAACGGGCTGCAACCGGGGAGACGGATATGGAAGTGAAGATTACTCCATCCGTTCTGAATTTTCATTAACACGATATACCACCGGCTCTGCAGGTATGGCCTCTGCGGGGAAAGATACAGAAGGCACGCAATGGTTTATTACCCACTCCCCCACACCCCACCTCGATGGAAAGTACACGATCTTTGCGGAGGCCATTGCTGGAATGGAGGTTGTTGATCAAATCGAAATGGGTGACATAATTTTAGAGACGAGACTGGTTGTTAAATAATGGAACATGAATCGGACGTTTGGAAGTAAGAAAATTGGTATCCTCGGAGGTGGTCAGCTTGGGCGAATGCTCATCCAACAAGGCATTGATTGGAACCTTCCATTCTCGGTGCTTGATCCGGATGAGAATGCACCTTGTAGTGGCATAGCGAATTTCAAGCATGGAAAATTGACCGACTATGATGCGGTAATGAATTTTGGGATGCCGATGGATATCATCACCATTGAAATTGAGAACGTTAATACGGATGCGCTTAAAGAATTGGAGAAGCAAGGCAAGAAGGTGTTCCCACAACCTCACATCATCGAACTCATTCAGGATAAGCGAACACAAAAGAAGTTTTACCTTGATCATGCAATTCCAACGGCTGACTTTGTATTGACCGCAAGCCGGGATGAAGTAGCCAGGCATGGCAAATTTCTGCCAGGTGTTCATAAGCTTGGACGTGAAGGATATGATGGTCGGGGTGTTCAGGTCATTCGAGGAGAGAATGACCTGTCGAAAGCATTTGATGCACCCGGTGTTCTGGAAGAACTGATCGACTTTGAAAAGGAGATCTCAGTGATTGTGGCGAGAAACGAGCGTGGCGACATCGCATCTTATCCTGCCGTGGAAATGGTTTTTCACCCCGAAGCCAACCTGGTGGAGTATTTATTTTCACCAGCACAGATAGACAAATCAGTAGGGCTTTGGGCGGATGCAATCGCCAGGGAGACAATACAAAAGTTAAATATGGTAGGGCTGCTGGCGGTGGAAATGTTTGTTACGAGAGATGGGAAAGTACTTGTAAATGAAATAGCACCCCGCCCGCACAACAGTGGTCATCACACCATCGAAGCCAACGTAACGTCGCAATATGAACAACACTTGCGTGCAATACTTGATGTTCCGTTGGGAGACACGACTGCCCTGGGTCCTGCGGCGATGGTCAACTTGCTGGGTGAAGAAGGTGCAACCGGTCTGGCACGGTACGAAGGTTTCGAGGAGGTGTTGGCCATGAGCGGCGTTTACATTCATCTCTATGGAAAAGCAATGACAAAGCCATTTCGAAAGATGGGCCATGTGACAATTGTTGATCATGATATTGAAAGTTTGAAGAAGAAAGCCAACTTTGTAAAACACACCCTGAAGGCAACAGCATGAGCAAACCACTGGTCGGAATCATTATGGGCAGTCAGTCTGACCTGAAGGTCATGAAAGAGGCCGCTGGTTTTTTAGAAGAGATGGATATTTCCTTCGAGCTGACAATCGTTTCTGCCCACCGCACACCCGCCCGCATGGTCGACTACGCAACACAGGCACGTGGAAAGGGGCTGATGGTAATTATTGCGGGAGCAGGAGGAGCAGCCCACTTACCGGGGATGATTGCCTCGATGACATCCCTTCCTGTGATTGGAGTGCCCATAAAATCCTCCAATTCAATCGATGGGTGGGATTCAGTATTATCCATCCTTCAGATGCCGGCCGGTGTACCGGTGGCCACCGTGGCCCTCGATGGCGCCAAGAACGCCGGAATTCTGGCGGCACAAATCATAGGTTCCCATGACAAGGCGGTGGCACGAAAACTGGATGCCTATAAAAAAGAACTGAAAGAGAAAGTGGAGGATTCAGCTAAAAACATTCAAAAGAAAGGCTGGAAATCGGCATGAAGGATTTTGCAAAACGCACCTCGAGCCCCCACAAATAATTTTGTACCTTCTGGCTCTTTTTTAATGGCATGGACCCTGGGTCGAAAGGTTGGCTAAAGGAATATCTGGAGTTCCGGCAGGAGCTGCTACAAGATTTAACGTCTCAAGGTCGGACATTTTCTCATCCTGATCACTCTTTGTATCGGGTGATTCAACCGACTGGCCTGATGTACGGTCAGCCCGTAAGGACTTTTGACCATCCGGATTCCAGAGATTGGGATGAAAAAGATCGCATGAAGATCCTCCTCGCGGAAAGTCTTATCAGCAGCTCACTTTTGTTTCATGACAAGCCGGTTAAGAACCCCGACGAAATGTCTGTCGTCACCCTCAAGACGCTGGAAAGCATTACCAATTTTTATACCCATGTTTTCCCGGAGCTGGCCACGCCGACCAAAACACTTTTCGGCAGGAAGAAGACATCCCTTGAGCTGGCCGAACGTATTCTGGAGAAAAGAATTGAGCACACCTTTGAGTCAAAGGGAAATTTCTGGACACAGTTTTTTCACAACAGCCTCCTCTTTCTAGACATATTTATTTTTGGGCAATGGATCCACACCAATGCTGACAAGATTGTTTCCGATTTTTTCAAATATGAAAGAGAAGAACTCCGAACCTCCCTCGTAAAAATCATGGCAGCAGCGGCACATGCCAATCATATCCTGGAGTTTGAGGAGCGTAAACTGATGGAGTATTTTCTTCAAAGCGCCGACCTTCCCCCGGACAAGAAAAAAGAGTGTCAGGATATTTTTGAAAAAGGGATCTCAATCGAAGAAATCAATTTACCGACCAACAATTCGTGGATACTCAAAAAGTATTTTCTTGAAATGGCGATTCTCACCATCTGGGCCGATAAGAAGGTAGAGGCAGTAGAATTGGAATTCCTCAAGCGGTTGGCAGACGCGATATCCTTTTCAGAAGATGACCTCGAAAATAGCATGGTGGCCATCGAAGGTTTTGTTTTGGAGCACTGGGGTGATCTTGTCCACTTGCAGGACAAGAAGGATCATCAGGAAGTTAGCCGGCAGTACATGGAGCGCATGTTAAAGATTACGGACAAGCACAAAGGCCGGCTCTTGCAAGAGGCAAAGAGCAGTGAGGAACTTGTTGAAATACTAGTCCATGCCCGGTCACAGGAACTGACGGATCAAGAGAAGCAGCGCCTGCGTGTGTTATTGATCGATGTGTTGAAGACAATTCCCACTTTCGTGATCATCTCGTTGCCACAGCGGTTTCTAACGCTGCCCATCTTGATGCAGATACTACCCAAAAATTTTATTACAGAAACCCTCGGCGACTAGATTTCTTTTGATGGTTCTTCCTTCCTTGGAACAAGAATGGAAAAGACAATAGATAGGGTCAGTGTTGCAATAATCACCGCAAAGGAGAGCACGACGGGAATTTCAAAATGGATGATCTCCAGAAGCATCTTGGCTCCGATGAAAAACAGGATGACGGATAATCCTTTTTGCAGCAAATAGAATTTATCTATTATTCCTGCCAGCATAAAGAACATCGCGCGCAAACCGAGCACCGCAAAAATATTGGAGGTATAAATCAGAAATTCATTTTGGGTAATGGCGAAGGCTGCTGGAATCGAGTCCACTGCAAAAATCAGGTCGGTTGTTTCAATCAATATGATAACCAGGAACAGCGGTGTAAAAAGAAATTTCCCATTTTCCATGACCCAGAAATGACCACCCTGATCGTCCTTGCTGATGGGAAGGTACTTTTGGCAAAGCCGCATGATTGGATTTTTCTCCGGATCGATCTTTTCGTCACTGTCTTCAAAGTAGATCTTGATTCCTGAATAGATCAAAAATACTCCGAAAATATAAAGGATGGCTTTGAATTTATGGATCAGCAACGCGCCGACGAAAATGAAAATCCCCCTAAATAGAACTGCTCCCAAAATTCCCCAAAACAGAGTTTTGTGATAGTATTCTTCTTTGACTTTGAAATATTTAAGGATCAAAAGAATGACAAAAATGTTGTCAACGGAAAGGGCATATTCTGTGAGGTAGGCGGAGAAATACTCAATCGATGCATCGGTTCCCGAAGTGACGGTACTGATTCCCTCCTCCACCACTTCATAAGGCCCGCCTTTATAAACAAGAAACCCAAAAATGGTGCTGATGAGAACCCAGAAAATGGATTGATACAGTGCGGTCTTGGTAGAAATCTTATGGGCTGTCTTATGGAAGACGCCCAGATCAAGCAAAAGAAATACAACTATAATGACGGCAAATACTCCGAACAAAATAGTTTCCGCGCCAATGTTGTTACCGAACAGAGAGAAGAGGAGCATTGCTAAATTTTATCCGCGTTTTTGGGTAAAAAAGAGGTGATTACCGGTCAACTGGCCAAATAATCACCTCAGTCAAGCACCAAAGCTAAAAATTAATATTAAACCCTGAAACTTACCCCGCTGTCTATTCGGCTAGTTAGCCAAAGGAAACCCTAATTGATGAAATTAATGGCATTTTGGACAAATACCTTGTATCAGAAGGTTCAGTTCAGAAGCCTCGAAACCCTGGGGTAATTGTACTGCCGGAATGCTTCATGTCTTCAAGACAATTCGTCTGTCCGCAGCAAGTGCACTTGAAATGCACATGCTCATGATGATGTTTGGCAGATGTACAATTCTCTTTACAAAGGGCGTGCTTCAAACTTCCCTCCGTGTCGAGGACTTTATGCACCACGCCTTTGTCCAGAAAGGTTTTGAGTGTACGATATACTGTCACGCGGTCGTGGGTCTTTGCTACTTCCCGTTCAATGTCTGAATAAGAAAGCGCGTAACCATGATCCAGGAATAATCGCAAAATATCCGTGCGACTGGAAGTAAGACGCAGTTGAAAATCCTTCAGGATATGTCCATCAGCTTTTCTCACGATTGTTATCCCATTGAAGCTCTAACAAATTACGATAAATCCCGTCTTCGCGCCCGGAAAGTTCGTCATGAGTTCCGGATTCGGCGATATGACCATCCTTGATCACAAGGATGCGGTCGGCTTTACGAATCGTGCTCAACCGGTGCGCTATGACAAGGCTCGTGCGGTTTTCCATCAATTTTTCAAGAGCCTCCTGAACCAGTTGTTCAGACCGTGAGTCAAGTGAGCTCGTGGCTTCATCAAGGATCAGGATGGAAGGATTTTTCAAGATGGCCCGCGCAATGGCCACGCGCTGACGTTGGCCTCCGGATAATTTCACGCCGCGATCTCCCACCATCGTTTCAAATTTTTCGGGGAAGGTTTCGATGAACTCCAGCGCATTGGCTTGCCGGGCGGCTTCATAGATCTGCTCTTGCGTGGCATGAGGATTTCCATAGCCAATGTTTTCGCGGATGGTGCCTCCAAACAGAATCACCTCCTGCGGAACGATACCAATATTTTCACGATAGGCCGAGAGCCCATAGGTTGAAATATCAACACCGTCAGCAAGAATCTTTCCCTTGCGCAATGGGTAAAAGCGCATCAATAGACTTACGATGGTGGACTTGCCCGAACCACTGGGCCCCACCAAAGCAATCTTTTCACCCGGACGGACATCAAAAGAAATCGATTTAAGTACAGTGATATCTGAACGGGTAGGATAGGCAAACTCAACCTGGTCATAGGAAATCGATCCGGATAACTTAAGCGATGCATGTGATGCGTTGCTTTCGTCCTGCTGATCTAGAATTTCGAGCATCCGCTCGGAAGCTCCGATCGATCGCTGGATCTGACTGTAGATATCACCAAGCCCTGCAATGGATCCACCGATGAATGTGGTGTACAAAACGAATGAGAGCAATTGTCCCACGGTGATTTCTCCGGACTGTACCAAATAGCCACCATACCAGATGACCCCAACAATCCCCCCGAAAAGTGCGAGGATGGTGAACGAGATAAATAGCCCGCGATACTTTGCGGCATGGATCGCGGTATTCACGACGTCTATCAAGGATTTCTTGTAACGGGCTGCCTCAAAAAGTTCGTTCGTAAAGGATTTTACAACAGCGATGGATTGCATGGTTTCCTCCACGATGATGTTGGTAGTGGCCAGTTGGTCCTGTGTTTTCTTTGACAGCTTGCGAATAAATTTTCCGAAGATCAATGCCCCGATGACCAACAAAGGAAACGTGAGCATCATGAACAGAGCAAGCTTCGGTGTGAGAACAAAAATGACGGTGACGCCGATGATCAACACCAGCACTTGTCTTAACAATTCGGCCAGCGTTGTGGTAAAGGTGTCTTGCAACGTGCCTACATCTGATGTGATTCTGCTGAGCAGCTCGCCGATTCTTCTGCTGTCAAAGAATGACATGGGCAGCCAGATAATTTTTTGATATACAGCCATGCGGATATCGGCCAGGGTTCGTTCGCTTACAATGGAGAAAGTATAGACTCGGATGAAAGAAAATGCGCTCTGGATGACCAGAATGCCTAACAAAGTCAGCGCAATTTGATTGATGGATGTCAGAATAAATCCAGTCTTGCCCGAGGCCACGTCAAGGAGTTTTCCGGCAAAGAATGGAAATGACAACACGGTTGCACTTGAAAGGGCCAAAGCCACCAGTCCAAGACCGAAAATGCCCTTGTATGGAAGTACAAAGCGGAAAATTCCCAACAGCTTGCGCAGATTGGAAGCGTTAATAGGCTTTTTCTCGCCCTCCTCTATGAATGGTCTTCGTGCCACAGGTAAAAAGATTCAAAAGTAAGTGTTTCCAGATGAGGAGATGTGAAATCTTTATACCCCATGAACACATAACCCCATTGGCTCATGGCGCTCAAACCATCAAAGTCGGAAAAGACAATGAAATATCTTTTTACCAATCAATTTGACCCTTGACTGAAAAACGGACAGTATCGCTCAGGATCATTTTCTGAAAACCATTCATGGAATAGCGGATCAGCAAGGGCTTGCCATCCTCTTCATCAAACTCCATCAGCAGCTGACGTTGGGTGCTGAATAGATAGTTGCTTTGGCTTATGGTGGCTTTGATCTTTCTAAGTCTTGAAAATTGATCCTGATAGTAGAATTTCACAAACGACACGGGCGCAGAAGCCGCTGTGTACTGGCGGATTAGTAAATTACTCTTTGTGTCCTCTACCGGGTCAGTGATGGCATAAGCATCTTTGTACGTGGGTTTGTTGATGAGCTCCAGTTCCCGAAAAATTTCCAGCTCTGTGGCCCACCCTTTTATGGAGGGCAAAAAGGTCGAGTCCGACTTTTCACCATCCATGTCCGACATTTTATCGAGCACACGGCAACGCTGACTTAGTTGATTGATTTGGTCGTCGATTAGACCTTCGAAGTCAAAATATTTATGGGTGGATTTCTGGTCTTGTGTGCATCCAGTTATCAAAAGAAACAGGAGTAACCACTTCCCGTATGGTGAAGTCTTCATGAATTTTATAATCCCTGCGTTTCGGCCACGAGCTCGGCGAGGTCTTTCACCTTCACGGTTGCCTCTTTTTCCTTGTTCTTAACTCCATCGCTCATCATGGTCATACAGAATGGGCAGGCAACGGCAATGGTCGTTGCACCTGTGGCCAAAGCCTCTTCCGCCCTCTCTACGTTGATGTCTTTGCGACCCTTCTCAGGCTCTTTAAACATTTGCGCTCCACCGGCACCACAGCAAAGTCCGTTCGTGCGGCATCGTTTCATCTCCACCAGGTCTGCATCGAGGGCCTCGAGTACTTCCCGTGGAGACTCGTAAATATTATTAGCCCTTCCCAGGTAACACGAGTCATGGTAGGTGATTTTCTTTCCCTGAAAGCTGCCACCTTCCTTCATTTTGATCTTACCCTCGCGAATCAATTCATTGATAAAGGTGGTGTGGTGAATAACTTCATAATTGCCACCAAGATCAGGATATTCATTTTTTAAAGTATTGAAACAATGCGGACAGGTGGTGACAATTTTCTTCACGTTGTAGCCATTTAGCACAGTGATGTTGTTCATTGCCTGCATTTGAAAAAGGAATTCATTGCCCGCCCTTCGGGCAGGATCACCGGTACATGTCTCTTCGTTACCCAGGACAGCAAATTTTGTTCCTACGGCATTTAAGATTTTTACAAATGCCTGGGTGACACGCTTGGCACGGTCGTCGAAGGACCCTGCACATCCTACCCAAAATACGATCTCAGGAGATTCTCCTTTTGCTGTTAACTCTGCGAGTGTTGGCACGTTCATAACTTTTCTTTCGTGAGATTAAGATCCAAATTGCCGCAAATGATGATCTAGGTGCTTATACATGCCAATGCCCCATTCGGAAGGAGTCAGGATTCCAAAAAACGGATGTGGATGACTTGTACACCCTTTTTCACCGCCCGCTGCAAACTGTTCAACGGCCTTCC
>JAYVEZ010000040.1:0-3233 GCA_043773645.1 Cytophagales bacterium | reverse complement strand
AGTGCTTATCCGAATGCCGGACTGCCCAACGAATTTGGTCAGTATGATCAGGGTCCGGAAGAAATGGGTGAACAAATTGAAGAATTCCTGAAAGAAGGTCTGGTCAATATCGTGGGAGGATGTTGCGGCACCACCCCGGATCATATCCGGGTGATCGCAGCGCTGGCAGCCAAGTACAAACCCAGGGAGGTGGTCGTCCATGCCTGATCATTATCTACGACTGAGCGGCCTGGAGGCAGTAACCGTTACACCGGCTTCCAATTTTGTCAATATCGGGGAGCGCACCAATGTTACCGGGTCAGCCAAATTCTTAAAACTTATCAAAGACGATAAATTTGATGAGGCGCTTACCGTTGCATTGGATCAGGTTAGGGGCGGGGCACAGGTGATTGATGTCAACATGGACGAAGGCATGCTTGACTCGGAAGCTGCCATGGTCAAGTTCCTGAACTTGATGGCGGCGGAACCGGAAATCTCCCGCATTCCCGTCATGGTCGATTCATCGAAGTGGAATGTGATCGAGGCTGGCCTCAAATGCCTCCAGGGAAAGAGCATTGTCAACTCCATTAGTCTCAAAGGAGGTGAAGCTGAATTCATTCGCCAGGCAAAATTGGTGAAGCGCTATGGTGCCGCCACGGTGGTCATGGCATTTGACGAGCAAGGTCAGGCAGATACCTATCAACGCAGAATTGACATCTGTAAAAGGGCGTATGATATCCTTACGCAGAAAGTAAAGTTCCTGCCACAGGATATTATATTTGACCCCAATATTTTTCCGGTGGCCACGGGCATTGAAGAGCACCGGAACTATGCCCTCGATTTTTTCAAAGCTGCCAAATGGATTCGGGAGAATCTTCCACATGCCCATGTCAGCGGTGGCGTAAGCAATGTTTCATTCAGTTTTCGGGGAAATCAACTGGTGCGTGAGGCCATGCATTCAGTGTTTCTATACCATGCCATTAAGAATGGGATGGATATGGGCATTGTAAATCCCACCATGCTCGCTGTGTATGATGAGATACCCAAAGACTTGCTGGAAAGGGTAGAAGATGTGTTGCTGAACCGCCGTGAGGATTCAACGGAGAGGCTCCTCGAGTTGGCAGAAACAGTCAAAGGATCTGCCAAAAGAAAAGAACAGGATGATGAGTGGAGGAAAGGCACGGTAGAAGAGCGACTCACCCATTCTCTTGTGAAGGGTGTCATTGATTTCATCGAAGTGGATATTGAGGAAGTCCGACAGAAATTTGATAAGCCCCTTCATGTTATTGAGGGACCCTTGATGGCGGGCATGAATGTGGTGGGTGACTTGTTTGGCGCCGGAAAGATGTTCTTGCCCCAGGTCGTCAAAAGCGCCAGGGTGATGAAGAAAGCGGTAGCCTATCTAACGCCATACCTGGAAGAAGAAAAACGGAGGAGCGGTCAGGTAGGCAAGCCCGCAGCCCGCATACTGATGGCCACTGTGAAAGGGGATGTGCATGATATTGGAAAGAATATTGTGGGCGTTGTTTTGTCTTGCAACAACTACGATGTTGTTGATCTGGGCGTTATGGTGCCTACTGAAAAGATTATTGAAGCAGCGAAGCGCGAGAAGGTGGATATCATTGGCTTAAGCGGATTGATCACACCATCACTCGATGAAATGGTGCATGTGGCCAAGGAAATGGAACACGAGAAGATGGTGCTTCCGTTGATGATTGGAGGGGCCACCACATCCCGTATCCATACCGCTGTGAAAATTGATCCTGTGTACAGTGGACCCGTGATTCATGTGCTGGATGCGTCGCGTTCGGTCCCAGTGGCCAGTGAATTCATCAACACGGAAACGCGCGGGGGCTTCAAGACCCGGATCAAATCGGAGTACGCCCAACTGAGAAAGGACCATGAGAGCAGGCAGTTGGAGAAGAATTATATTCCCCTGGCTGCCGCGCGCCAGAATCGGGTCTCCATTGATTGGGGTAAGTTCGAACCTGTTGCCCCAGCCTTCCTTGGAAAAAAGGTTCTGCTGAGTTACCCACTCAAAGAACTCAGAAAGTATATCGACTGGACACCCTTTTTCCAGACATGGATGTTATATGGTCGCTATCCGGAGATTTTCAGAGATCCCAAGGTGGGAGAGGAAGCAAGAAAACTTTTTGCCGATGCGCAAAAAATGCTGGACAAGATCATTGCCGGAAACGAATTGCAAGCCAATGGAGTTTTCGCATTCTATCCCGCGGAGGGGACAGCCTCAGATGATGTTACTTTATATCAGGATGGGCAGATGAAGTCGGCGTTAACCACACTGCATTTTCTCAGACAACAAAACAAGAAGGCTGCCAACCTGCCTAACTTTTGCCTTGCGGATTTTATTGCTCCGGGTTCCAGTGGTAAGACAGACTATATGGGCATGTTTGCCGTGACAGCCGGTGTGGGCATTGAGAAACTGATCGCCGAATACAAAGCGCAGCAGGACGACTATCAGGAAATTATGGTCAAGGCATTGGCCGACAGACTCGCAGAAGCATTTGCCGAGTGCTTGCATGAAAAGGTGCGGAAGGAATTCTGGGGTTATGCCAAAGCGGAAAATCTGCCCATGGAGGATGTGATTCACGAAAAGTACATTGGCATTCGGCCGGCTCCTGGCTACCCTGCTTGTCCCGATCATACTGAAAAGACAACAATTTTTGAGATCATGGACGTTGAGAAAGAGACAGGCATCAGGCTTACCGAATCCCTGGCCATGTACCCCGCTTCATCCGTGAGCGGCTACTATTTCTCGCATCCGGAGTCGTCTTATTTTGGGCTTGGGAAAATTGAAAGAGATCAGGTGAAGGAGTATGCGGAGCGGAAGGGGAAGACGATTCAGGAGATTGAGAAGTGGCTGGGGCCGAATTTGAGCTATTAGATGTGTTGAGGTGCTAATGTGTTGAGGTGTTGAGGTTTGAATGTGTTGATATGATCCAGGTTACTGAATAGAGAGTGATCTAATTTAAAGGTATAAAAGGTTAAATGGCAAAGGTTGAGAGGTTTGAGGATTTGAAGTGTTGGCAGGCGGTCAGGGAGCTTGTGAAGATGGTGTATGAGGCTTGTGAGGAGGGTAAACTGTCGAAGGATTTTGAAACACGGGCTCAAATTAAAAGAGCTGCCTTGTCTTCCATGAATAATATTGCTGAAGGGTTTGGTCGGAAGGGCAACAAGGAATTTATTCGGTTTCTGGATATTTCCCAAAGTTCTTCAATGGAAGTGAAGAGCAT
>JAYVEZ010000039.1:0-10154 GCA_043773645.1 Cytophagales bacterium | reverse complement strand
TCTGATTTTGTTTTGATTCCAAAGGGTTACTGAAATCAGCGATCCGCCTCTTCGTTGAATCATTGTTCAAAATCATGGATCATGAGACTTTTCTTTATTCTATTAATATTTTTTTTCGCCCAATCGAGTCTGGCTCAGAACATTTTCAAGTCAAAGATCGTGGATGAGATTTCCAAGGAACCTGTCATTGGTGCAACAGGAATACTCAGGGGCACGAACCTTGGTTCGAGTTCTGATATTGTGGGCTCCCTTACAATCAGTAACGTTCCCAACGGAAAACAGGAAATCGAATTCAGGTCTATTGGCTACAAAACAAAAGTAAGATCATTCAGCTTTCCCCTCAGCAACTCTGACACCATTGAGGTCAAATTAGAGCCTGCCCAAACAAATCTGGATGAGATAGTGGTTTCCTCAACTCGCAGCAGCAGGTCAATTGACGACATACCGATGCGGATTGAAACGATCACCGCTGGAGAGCTTGAAGAGAAGGCTGTCATGCAACCTGCAAGCATAAAAATGCTTTTGACAGAAAGTACAGGAATTCAAACTCAGCAAACCTCCGCTACCTCTGCCAGTGCCAGTATCAGGATACAAGGATTGGATGGTAAATACACGCAGATGCTCAAGGACGGATTCCCGTTGTACTCAGGTTTTGCAAATGGACTAAGTATTTTGCAAATCCCACCGCTGGACTTGAAGCGCGTTGAGGTAATTAAAGGGTCGTCATCCACTTTATATGGTGGCGGAGCTATTGCAGGCCTTATTAATCTTGTTACCAAAGAACCAACCGATAAAAGGGAACTTTCCTTACTTGTCAACACAAATCAAACAAAGGCATTGGATCTCAATGGTTACTATAGTCAAAAGTTCAAAAAATGGGGAATAACCTTTTTCGGTTCGCGAAACTCACAGGCAGCCTATGACAGCAACCATGACAATTTTTCTGATATCCCTCAGTTCACGCGGTATACGATTAACCCAAGAATGTTTTACTACACAAAATCGTCTACCGTAAGCCTTGGAGCAAACACCAGTTTTGAAGATCGTACCGGAGGTGACATGAACGTGATGGCAGGTAATGGCGATGCCTCACATACCTATTTTCAAAACAATAAGTCCAACCGGTATTCCACTCAGTTCAAATGGGAAAAAAGATTTGATAACAAATCGGTCCTCACGGCAAAAAATAGCATCGGATACTTCTCAAGACAAATTAGCCTGTCTGATTACTATTTTTCCGGCAATCAATCTTCAAGCTACTCTGAGATCAGCTACCTTATTCCTGGAAATAAGAGCGAATGGGTTAGTGGTCTCAATTTATGGACGGACCAGTTTACGCAAACCGATGGTGCTCTGGTGCCGTTGGATTATCAATTGACTACAGGAGGCCTTTTTGTTCAGAATAACTTTAAGGCGACGGAAAGAATGATTCTTGAAACTGGTCTCAGATTAGACTATAACAACCAGCGGAATCTTTTTGCGCTGCCGCGGATTTCATTAATGTACAAGTTTACGAAAAAACTCACTTCCAGAATTGGTGGTGGTCTTGGATATAAAGCCCCAACGCTCTTTTCTGAAGAGGCTGAGACCAGAAGTTATAGAAATATTCAACCCCTGGACTTAACTCTTGTAAAAGCAGAAAAGTCAATCGGTGGCAACTTTGATATTAACTATAAGACTCCTATTTCTGATGAAATGGATATCACCATAAACCAACTCTTTTTTTATACCGCTGTGAATGATCCTTTGGTTTTAAACAATACGCCCCTCCCCAATGGAAACTATGCCTTTTATAATGCCAATGGTCAGTTGATCTCAAAAGGATTTGAAACCAATGTGAAACTCAGTGTTGATGACTTATCACTTTACGTTGGATATACATACATCGATGCAAAACGTGAATTCGACAATACAAGTCTATTCAATCCGCTCACGGCCAAACAAAGGATCAATGCCAATATTATGTACGAGATTGATGAGAAGCTGAGAATAGCATACGAGCTGTTTTATATTGGCCGTCAATACTTATCCTCCGGGGAACAAACTCGTCATTATTGGGTGATGGGTATTTCCGTTCAGCGCAATTTCAATAAAATCAGTTTGTTTGTGAACGCAGAGAATTTTCTTGATTCTCGACAATCGAGATTCGAACCGCTGTATACGGGAAGTATTCAGAATCCGCAGTTCAGAGAAATTTATTCTCCGACGGATGGATTTATTTTCAATGGAGGGTTTAAGTTTTCGTTCTGAGCGTTTTCGTCTTCCCGCTTCGAAGAATCGTAGAGATTCTGGGTCTTGAACTGTGGATTGGCTTCAATGGGCATCTTTTCCTCCCTGCCATCCTTCAGGAATTTCATCGGGTGCTGGTTGCCTTTCTCAAGGGACTTCATCAGCTTGACCTTTCTTCATCGTTGGATAATTCCTTGATAAGATCCTTGTTCAATATCGTCAAAAGCTTGTAGCTATAGCCGTTGTTGCTCAACAATGACCAAACCTACTTTACAAAAACCTGAATACCTCCTCCACGACTTCCTCTTTGGGTGATGCTTGCCGACATTGCCGATTTTGCCGGAATAGGCTGGACTATCAAAGCACTTTACCCCAGCCGGGGCGTAAATCGCGTAAAGATGAAGTAGGGATCAAGTATGGATTAAGTATGGATTAAGTATGGATAGAGTATGAAGACGCATCCAGGCTTGCCCTCGTTGCTGGCGCTCCTTATTGGGGCCACCACCAACTTCCTTCAGAATATAGCTAAATCAACGACCGGACCAATGCGGGGGTGCTCTTTAAGGAAACTGCTATTCGCCATGAGCCGCTAAAAATAAAACGCCCAAGAAAATATTTTCTTGGGCGTTTATGTGACCCCGCTGGGATTCGAACCCAGGACCCATTCATTAAAAGTGTATTGCTCTACCAGCTGAGCTACGAGATCAAAAAAAAGTGTTTACGTGAAAAAGTGTTTACGTCCTAAGGTTGAATCATTCTCAAGTATCAGACCGTCCGAATTCAGGTTTCTTGCCATTTCAGGGCGGTTTTCCGTAATTGAGCCCGCAAAGGTAACAGGATGTGAAAAATATGCAAAAGCGACTCTCTAAAATTCTCTATCTCCTTTTCCTCGCATCCGTTCCCACCTTCGCTGCACCCAACAACGCTGGGCTATCAAAAGGGGATTCTCTTTATGCAGGACGACAATACACACAAGCCTTTGAATTGTATCACAACCTTTATCTAAAAGGCACCTATTCTCCCGCCATGCTCCTCAAAATGGCCTATATCCAGGAAGGTCTGGGGCACCTGGGCGAATCTTTATATTACCTCAACCTCTACTACCTGGCCTCTGATGACAGTCAGGCACTAAAAAAAATGGAAGAACTCGCGAAAAAAAATAATCTCCAAGGTTACGACACCGACGAAACCCTCAAAGCCCTCGCGTGGCTACAGGAGCAGTACGCCACGATCGCCTGGACTATCGCCTCCTTCAGCGTCCTCCTCTTGGCACTCATGTACTATCAGCACGCCCAAACAAAAAGAAGCCCCTCCCTCACCGGAATCTTCCTCGTGCTCTCCCTCTCCCTGCTCTTTGCTCACATCAACTTCAGCCTCTCCGCCGAACGCGGCATCGTCGCCCAGCCCCAAACTTACCTCATGAGCGGACCTTCCGCGGGGGCATCCGTCGTCGCGATCGTCTCCGAAGGACATCAACTTGAAATCAAGGGCAGAGAGGATGTATGGCTAAGGGTGAAATGGAAGGATGATGAGGTGTATGTGAAGGAGGGGGTGATTAGGGAGGTGAGGTTGTGAGGGGAAAGGGTAAAAGTAAGAGGTAAGAGGTAAGAAGTGAGAGGTAAGAAGTGAGAGGTAAGAAGTGAGAGGTAAGAAGTGAGAGGTAAGAAGTAAGAGGTAAGAAGTAAGAGGTAAGAGGTAAGAAGTAAGAGGTAAGAGGTAAGAAGTAAGAGGTAAAAGGTAAGTGGTAAGAGGTAAAAGGCCTGCCAACCGACCTTGTCTGCAGGAGTGGCTCACGTAGGCCCTGTTCCTTTAGCGCAAAATAAGGCAGACTTTTTGATCATTGAGTTCAGCCTGTTGCCGAGGGTAGAATATTGTTGCATCAGTTTCTCGGCAGTTTCCTCTGAAATATATGAGCAGTCGAGTGCGCATTCAATCCAATGTTGTGTTTCCAATTGCTCCGCTTCGGCATCCGATAGCTTACTTACAAAGTGTTTTTCGTACCGCCGTTTTCCCCAAGCCTCGGCTATTTGTCCGCCAACGGAGCGCGATGATCGCCGGACTTGATCAGTCAATGAATACATTTCCTCTTTTGGAAACTTCTTGGTAAGCTCAAAAATCTCTCTCGCCAATTGCCGTGACTGCATGTAAACTTCCAAGTCCCGGAAGCCTTTCACAAATGCCATATCAATATAAACTTGAGCTAAGATGAAGGTTAATATCCAACGATAAGATTCGAATAATTCCTCCCCAAATCACAGGATTATTAACTCTGTTTTCCTGATAGACTATAGGACCAAGCAGAATTTAGAATTGAGTCATCAGCACAGCGGTCGCCAGCCTAGTCACAAGGCCCAAACACTTCACAATAAAATCAGAGTGAAAATGAATTAATAGGCCTTACCACTTACCCAACGCACCCACGTAACCCTAAAGGGGCCAATCCACACATACACTGATAACTGATTACCTTTACTTCTTACCTCTCACTTCTTACCTCTCACTTCTTACCGCTTACCTTTTACCTCTCACCTTTTATCTCTCACCTTTTATCTCTCACTTCCCCACCACAACCTTCCATGTAAACTTAAAGTAATCCACAGACCCGTTCGATACAGAAGTGCGTCGTATGCTGATCACATTCCCGGCAGCATCATTCACCAGCTGGTCGTAATTGTACGCTCCCATGGACGTAATGGTATTGGATACGAAAAAGTGAAGAAAGTGCACCTGATCGATGGATATGGTACCCTTGACTTCGGGGGTAAGCTTCAACCACGGCGAAGAAGTATTAGTACCTGTGGTGTGAAGGCTATATAGACCTGTCTGTGTACCTGAAAAATCCTTGATGGACAGGTCCAAACCGTCGCTGTGCCAGGTTACATCACCCCGCTCCACAACCTTCGGATAATTATAATACTCCTGGACATCAGAATAGTATGAAAGTCGTTTTTGATTGTCCAGATAAAAACTGAAGGAGTTGTTGGTGGCTGCACCCAAAGGGGAAGGAGCCGAGCTGATATCGATCCCTGATATCCATCCACCCGTAAATGAAATCTTCCGGCTCTCCGTGTATGCGCCGGCAGGAGAATAGGTATAAATGATCAATGAGCGATCGGCGTTCCACTGAAATTTGTTGGTCCTGAGCAAATTGCCCTGGTAATAAGTATCAATCTGACTGATGGTGGTATCATCGCTGTACTGAATGCGGTCTTCCAAATCTCCCGGCAGGTTCAGTTTCGTCAGATAGGATTTGGATACAGTCTGCTTCGCCGGATCCGTGCTGGAGCAAGAGGTGAGGGCGGAGAGGCCGATGAGAAAATAAAAGATGACTGGTAAACTCTTCATTCACTCTATTAATATTTTGATACGTATTCGGTAAGTGTAAGAAGTAAGTGGTAAGAAGTAATTGGTAAGTGGTGGAGTATACTGAATCCATAGCACCTCATCCTTCAAGGAGGAGTTTCTTTTCAAACAGTAATCGGTAGACCCTAGTGAATTCACGCCAGCCCACCTCTTACCTTTCACCACTCACCTCTTACCACTCAACTAGTATCTCAACGACAGCGACCCCCGATACTCCTTCTTACTATACTTGATAAAATAAAAATAAACCCCCGCCGACTCCCCCGTTCCATACCATTTGAAATTGCGGTCGGAACTTTGGAATACGGGGTTGCCCCAACGGTTGTAGATGCGTACCGCCTCAAACTGTGAAAAACAATTGTCATTGGGTAAGATATTCTTCACCTCCCCGGTGACAGGGTCTTTCGATTCCATGGCAAAGAAATCGTTGATGTTGTCGCCGTTGGGCGAGAAGAAATTGGGTGGGAGAAATTGGGCGTCCGATCCATCAACGTCTTTGATTTTCAGTTTGATCGTCACCGAATCCCTTTTCGCCGTAAGGCAATGGTCATCCTGAACGCGAAAGGTGAGCGTATAGTCATTTTCGTAAACACCCTCTTCATAAATGGAACAGTCTGGCTGCCATGTAAACGTGGTTTGTACCGGGCTCTTTCCGGCGAC
The DNA here is from genome assembly GCA_043773645.1 of Cytophagales bacterium. Taxonomy (GTDB): domain Bacteria; phylum Bacteroidota; class Bacteroidia; order Cytophagales; family Cyclobacteriaceae; genus ELB16-189. The sequence goes on along the minus strand of JAYVEZ010000039.1, from coordinate 3,902 downwards.
ACTCACAAAGGCATATCCTTTCGGTTCCACATTTCCATCTGCCTTTATCAGATCCAGGATGAGGTTGTCTTTTTCCGGGAGCAGGTCGGCATCGGTGCCTGTGATCAGCAATTCAATGGGAGGCCCCAGCACCGTACTGAGGGCATTATTGTACAATGTTGTCGTCGCTGTGTTCTTGTTGGTCACCGTAATTCGGGGTGCCTGATTCAGTGGTGGGAGGATCGTCATTTCCACGTCCACGGTATCGGCCTTGTAGAACCGGCACTTGTTGGCATTATCCACGACGATGAACTGGAAATCAAACGTGTCCTTCTTCTTGAGATCAATAGAAGCACACTTGATATTCCATTGAAAAGTGGAATTCACCAACCCATTGGCTTTGGCAGAAGACGCATCGATGACGATGCCATAGTCCGCGAGGTTGAAGTCCGTGCCTTTGGCCGAGAGCACGAGGTAATCGTTGTCGGTGAGATCTTTGCCTGTCACCTTAAAAGACATCGACTCTGTGAGGCGGCGCGTGATTCCCATGACATGCCTTTCACGGACGGCGGGCGTCAGGTCAGTATCAATGGTAGGACTGGCGTTCCCCGGAAGGATGACATTCAAGTTGTAGGTCGCTTTGGCAGGATCGGTCAACAAGCATTTGTCCTGGTCCTCCACCTGTACCTTTACCTGAAAGGCTGTTCGTTTCGTAAAGTCGTATATGTTGCAAAAGGCATCCCACTTCAATTCACCGTTGGCGGAACCATTCTGTTGGTTAAAAGTATTGAAAGCCATGCCTGCATCTTTCAATATAAATCCACTCGTGATCACTGAAATCATCAGAGGATCATTGTCGTCATCGGCCACTTGCCACGGCCATGCCTGTTGTGTGCCTTCGGTCAGGGTGGCTGTCACGGGGTTGGTTGAGGTAAAGTAGGGCTTGTGGTTGACAGGTGGTTCGATTGTTAAATTAACTTTCAATGTATCCGTAAGCGGAAGGCTGCACGCATCGTCCATAGCAACGATACCGATCTGCACAGCTCCTCCCAGAAAATACGGGCAAGCTGGAAAGCAAATGGTAAACTCGGCCGTGCTGCCATTCGTCAATGTTGCATTGGTAATGGTGGGTAAAATTCCAGAAAGCTCCTTCTTAAAATTCAGTGCAATCGCTTTGATCCTGATCTTCTCCTGAAAGTTGTCATCCGGACTTTGCGAATCGGGGTCTGATACCTGCACCTGAATACAACGCTGACCATCCGTCACACTGTTCGTAAATGAAATATTCATCGAGTTGTCATAGGTATAGGAAGCATCCGTCAGTTTTTTTCCCAGGATCTGGGGGGGCTGCGCCACAGGGCAAGCATCGACCACGAGCATCTGAAAGTCGCGGCGTGTTTCGCCGATCTTGATATGATTTCTATATTCTTCCACCTTGACGGCAAAGGCAAACAACCCTTGGAGGGATGGCGAGACGGTGAGAAAACCGTCGTGGCTGATGCGAAGGTCAGGGTGGCCATTCAGAATATTGGTTAGGCTGTAAGGCGCCCTCCAATTTACATTGGGATAAGGACGCGGTCGCGGGAATCCTCCTGGTGGAAGGGCATCCGCTGATTTTGTGTTGAGCGGGGTGACCAGGGAATAAACCAATGAGTCGTTGTCAGCATCTGTGCCACCGAAGTCTGTGTAGTATGGACGGCGGGGGCAGCCAAAGTCGTTGAGTGGCGGAAAGAGTTGCGGTGTAGAATCAACAAAAGGCTGTCCGTCTTTCACAACAGGAGGAAACTCCAGGTAAAATGTTTGCCCTGCATAGTTGACACCGCCCCGGGTGGGGTCATCGCTGAAGATATTGGAGATGGTGTAATTGCGGCAGCAACGCTCATAGGCAATGTAATAGCCACCGGCGTTATCGAACCGGTCGGCTGCGAGGGTGATATCGGCGGTGTACAGTTTCCTTGAGGTGATCAATTCACCATGCGAACAAGAGGGCTGCGTGTAATCAACGTTTGTCTCGGAAACCCGCAGCAATCGAATGTCCATCATCGCAACGTTATCGGATTTCCGAAAAATGCGGACGTCCACAAAGGGATCATTGGCACCTGGTGCGCCGTTGATTACATCAAAGTATAGGACCATGTTGAGTCGATACTGAAAATCCTTCAGGTGAATCAGCTCAAATTCCCCGCCCACGATGTGCGAAGCCCTACCCAGAAAAGGGGTAGCAACCAACAAAAGAAGAAGAATCCTTTTTTTCATGTACGCGAATACGAAAGATAAATAAAGAACAGGATGTACTGAAATGTCTTTGGGTAAATTGCGACCCGGAAACAATAAGTGTTGATATCCCTCCCCAGCGTTAATCACAAAAGATGAAAAAAGGCGACCTCCTCACCGATATCACGGTAGAGACCATGGCATCAGAAGGCAAATGTGTGGCAAAACATAATGGGCAGGTGGTCTTCGTTTCGGGTGCCGCCCCCGGAGACATCGTGGACATTGAATTGACCAAAATCAAGAGCGCGTTCCTGGAAGGTCGCGTCCACACCATCAAGAAGCTGTCACCTCACCGGTCGACGCCTTTTTGTTCGCACTTTGGTATGTGCGGTGGCTGTTCCTGGCAACACATACAATATGAAACGCAACTTCAATACAAACAACAGCAAGTTGTCGACAACCTTGAAAGAATCGGGGGGCTTCAACTGCCATCCCTGCAGGCCATTCGCGGCTCAGCCAAACAACAGTACTACCGCAACAAGCTCGATTTCACTTTTACAGCCAACCGCTGGTTGACGAAAGCCGAATTGACCGAAGGAAATACTTTTGGTGATGCCGGCCTCGGTTATCATTTGCCCCGGATGTACGACAAGGTATTTGATGTGTCTGAATGTTATTTACAACCAGCACCTTCGAACGCCATCCGCCTGGCCGTGAAAGAGGTGGCGGTGCGGGAGGGCATCCCCTTCTTCGACCTGCGCAAACAAATCGGCTTCCTGCGCACGCTCACCATCCGCACCGCCAATACCGGCGAAGTCATGATCATCCTCCAGGTGACATACGACAAAATGGAATGGACAGAGAAAATTCTAAATCGCCTTGCCAACGACTTCCCGCAGATCACTTCTTTTAACTATATCATCAACGGCAAAAAGAATGATACCTTCCACGACCTGAACATCATCTGCTGGAAAGGAAATCCTTACATCACCGAAAAAATGGAGAAGCCGGATGGTTCAGGTACCCTGCAGTTTCGTGTTGGCCCCAAATCATTTTATCAAACCAACTCCGACCAGGCCTACGAACTCTACAAAGTAGCCTGGGCGATGGCCGATTTGAAAGGTGACGAACTCGTTTATGATCTCTACACCGGCACCGGCACCATCGCCAATTTTATTGCCGGACAGTCGCGCAAAGTGGTGGGTCTTGAATACGTCTCTGCAGCCATCGACGATGCGAAAGTGAATTCAACGATCAATGGCATCAACAACACAGAATTTTTTGCCGGCGATATCAAGGACTTACTTGATGAATCTTTTCTTTCTGCCCATGGCCGGCCGGACGTCATCATCACTGATCCACCCCGCGTGGGCATGCATGAAGATGTCTGTAGAATGTTATTGAAGGCCTCCGCTCAGCGCATTGTTTACGTGAGCTGCAATCCCGCCACCCAGGCCCGCGATCTGAAAACGCTATCACAGGATTATGATATCGTTGCCGTGCAACCCGTGGATATGTTTCCGCAGACGATGCATGTGGAGAATGTGGTGAGGCTTGAGAAAAAAGTAATCGGTAAGGGGTAAAATAAAATGTAAGAGGTAAGAGGTAAAAGGTAATCGGTAAGAGGTAATCGGTAATCGGTGGGGCGCAGTGAATTCACGATTAGAGGTAAGGGGTAATCAGATATCAGTGCAGGTGCGGATGGGCCC
>JAYVEZ010000038.1:0-2669 GCA_043773645.1 Cytophagales bacterium | reverse complement strand
GAGAAAAGGTCCCTCATGGAGACCTTTTCATTCGATATAAAATGCTGTAAAAGGCTTAGGCCTTTTTGTATTTCTTTTGGAATTTCTCAACGCGGCCGGCAGAGTCCAGGAACATCTTCTTGCCGGTGAAGAAAGGGTGGGAAGCAGAGCTTACCTCAACCTTAATTACAGGGTATTCTTTGCCATCAGTCCACGTTGTGGTTTCCTTGGTTTTGAGGGTCGAGCGGGTCAAAAACTTGAAATCGCTGGACGTATCCCAAAAAATAACGTCTTTATACTCTGGGTGAATGCCTTTTTTCATGAATCAGTACGCTTTTTGTTAACGGACTGCAAAGATAAATGGCCGGAAGGGATTTGCAAGGGCACATACTGGAATGTTAAGGAAAAGCGTTTTGGTTGTATTTTTGAATGAAAATTAATGAAAGTGCCTGCAACAAATACAAAATACGGTCCCTCTGTCCCCAAATATGAGGTTTGCTCCTGCCCGGCACCCATCTTACGTTGGGGTAAATTACCAGCGTGAACTTCAGACCCACTGTCAATTCGATCCTACTCACCCGAGCCTCCCTGGTGGTCTTGTGGGTGATCTTTTTGTGCCTCACGGGTGTCGGTGTTTTCGCGCAAAGCACCAATGCTCCATTGAATGAAGAATACTACCACCGCATCGACCGGTATGAAGTAAAATCAGGCAAAATTGTAAATGAGCTGTTCACTTCCGTGAAACCCTACAAACGCTCGGTCATCGTGGCGATGATCGATACGCTGGAAGCGAAGGGGGGTATCTTCCAATCTCCTTCAGATCAATTCAACCTTGCCTATTTGCGCAACGACAGTTGGGAATGGTCAAGGGCAGAAACCAGTGAGAGCAAGAAACCTTTCCTGAATGAGTTGTATAAGAAAAAGTCAGATCTCTTTTATGTGGACCAACCTGATTTCGATTTACATGTAAACCCGGTCTTGTACCTGGGCACGGGCCGTGATTCACAGACAGGGAATTCAGTCTTTATCAATACACGGGGTGTTGAAATCAGGGGAATGATCGACAAGAGGATCGGGTTTTACAGCTACCTCGGCGAAAACCAGGCGAGGCTCCCAGGTTACGGTTCCGATTATTCAAATGTCTATGGTTACTATGCGGTGCCACACCAGGGTTTCTGGAAACCTTTTAAGACAGGCGCTGTCGATTTTTTTGAAGCACGGGCGTACATCGATTTCAACATTTCCAAACACATCTGGATGCAGTTTGGCAATGACAGAACCAACATTGGAAATGGATTTCGTTCATTGATTTTTTCTGATTTTTCTCCCGCTAATCTTTTCTTGCGCACCAATGTAAAAATATGGAAGCTGAATTATTTCTTTCAGTTGAGTCGCATGACAGCTCAGGTGAACGCTACCGCGGGAGGGAGTTCAGGAGGCAAGCGCTATCCTGACAAGTTCATGGCATTCCACCACATCAGCGTAAACATTGGAAAGAAATTCAACCTCGGATTTTTTGAGTCTGTGATCTTTGCCCCGCAAGACTCAATCAACGGCGGCGCCTTTGAATTGAACTATCTGAATCCGGTGATTTTCTACCGTGCCATTGAACAGCAGAATGGCAGCTCGGACAATGTGGTTCTTGGATTCGACTGGAAATGGCTGGTGGCCAAACGACTTTCTTTTTATGGACAGTTTGTGTTGGATGAGTTTGTGTTAAATAATCTCAAAGCTGGCAATGGATGGTGGGCGAATAAGTTTGCCTTGCAGGGTGGCGTAAAATATGTGGACGTAGCAGGTATTCAAAATCTGGACTTGCAGCTCGAAGGGAACATTGTAAGGCCCTACACCTACACCCATGTGAATCAATTTACCAGTTACACCAATTTTATGCAGCCCATCGCTCATCCTTTGGGTGCCAACTTCTATGAGGTTGCGGCCATTGTGAGGTACCAGCCAATCCCCAAATTGAATTTTACCCTCAAGACGTTTGCTGCCAAAACAGGTCGTGATGAATCGGCAACGGCCATTGCCTCGGGTGCGGCTTACTTAAACTGGGGTGGTGATATCAATAAAAGTTACACGACCCGGCAGCAGGATTATAACAATAAAATAGGGCAGGGATACGACAATACCATAATCTACAGCGACTTATTGGTGTCCTACATGTTGAAGCATAATTTCTTCATCGACCTGAAGCAAACCTTCCGCAACAGCAAAAGCCCCAATCCTGCGTTCAACAATAACACATCGTTATCTTCTGTAGCTTTGCGGTGGAACATTGCCTCCCGTTCATACGATTTTTAACTTTTTAACTTAAGAATGAAGATTTTCTTTCGGATCCTTTCCTACGCACAAAATATCGTTCCGAAACTTGTGTACTTTTTTCTTTTCTCAATCCTGGGAATCATCTTCGGGGCGTTCAACATTGTGTTGGTGATTCCGATGCTGAAAGTTCTTTTCAATCAGGGTCAGAAAGTTGTGTCGGTTCCGGAATTGCCCCCTTTCAAATTCTCCAGTGATTATTTGGTGGAAGTGTTTAATCACTATTTCCTGGGCATCATCCGCGACCATGGTAGCCTGGATGCGCTGCTGTTTGTATGTGCGTTGATTGTAGCCTGTGTTATTCTGGCCAATGTTTTTCGCTACCTCGAGCGGGTGATGGCCACCAAAATACGTGTGGACCTGGT
>JAYVEZ010000037.1:0-11467 GCA_043773645.1 Cytophagales bacterium | reverse complement strand
TTTCCGGAACCAGTGGGATGCTTTTATTGTAACCGCTGATCAGCAGAAACTGGTAGCTGGCAAAGTTTGAAATGTTTGCTATGGCGCTGTTGCTGACGTGACCCACTGAGACGCCGAGCGGTATGCTAAACATCCCTTTTCCCTTGTGCCCGGCAGACACCCAGTTGCCATCGACTTGTTTGAAAGATTTTATGGGTCGGAATGAAATCAGGTATCCCGCTCCCAGTTTTATTTCGGCGTAGTTGTTGGGCCCAATTGTCGGTCGCCAGGCCATTTGTGAATAGAACAAGAGCCCGTTGCCCATCGCCTTGTTGTGATACCATACAGCGCTTGCTTGCTGGAGGATGGTGTTGCTGCCATGGAGGCTTACTTCTGTTCCGAGGCCTATTCCAACATTTGAAAAATTGGACTTCATATCCCGGAAAGGCAAAGCGAAGCAGTGAAACTGAAGGGTAATGATGATGGGGTAGTTGAGGTAGCTTCGGGCGGCGTCCGTTTGTGCCGATCCTGCGTGCGCCAATGCAAAGCCAAGGACTGTCAGGCAAATTTTCTTTTTCATTGTTGCGAATTCTTTCGCTGTGAAATACGGACCGCGAATGGGGCCTGACGATCGAAATGCCATTGTTTATGGCGAAGGGTAGTGATTTTACCCCTGGGATGTTGTCATTCAGGCCGAAACCACTCCTTGAATGCGGGAGCCTTGGTACGGCTCACCGGGATCTCAGATGGAAAATTCACACTCGGATGAAGCATCACCACCAGCTTTCCGTTCTCGGCGCGTTTGTAGCCTGCCACCAATTGCCGGTGCAGAATAAATTGTCTGTTGAAACGGAAGAAGTACGTGGCAGGAAGCTTTTGTTCTACTTTATCCAGCGATTGGTTCAGGAAGTATTTCTTGCCACTGATATGGCAAGCGATCACATATTCACCTTCAACATACATCCCGGCCAACACGGGAAAATCAAGCATGAGATCCACCTTACCCTGGCTGACGAGGAGCCCACCAGATCGAATCCTATTCTCTTCACGGCGTTTTGCTTCTGAGTATTGCCAGTGATTATAGAAATAAAGTCCCGTGTACATGCCGTTGATCACAAAGAACCAAATGCTGATGATGAAGATATCGACGGTGTAAAAGTTCAATGCAGCTGATTTTCCTTTGGCGATCCAACTCACCCCTTCGGTAAGGAGAATGATGATGGATAAGCCAATGATGATCGTGCCCGCCAATTGGATGACGACACGTTTTGATGGGCCATTTTCGAATGGCTGTTTCTTATCAAGAAAAAAGATGAAAGAGCGAACCCCCCACCACGCCACATAGCCCTGGGCAGTATCAATGGAAAACGTCAGGAGGAGAAACCAATTAAGCTGGATGTGGGTATAGGTGAGATAATAATTGAAGGCACTGATCAAAGGGATCAGAATGAGGAAGAGCCACACATCGGGATGATAGGGGTTTTGATGTTTGAGCTGTTCGGGCATGTGGGTATTCCAATTTCCGACAAAAGTAGCAGGGAAATGGAATCCATCCAGAAATTTTGATGGAGCGTTGTTGGTTGTTCGATCCACGATAAACGAACAACTATCAACCAACAACCAAGCAACGACTTACGCTCTTAAATAATCTTCTCAGGCAGGACTCCTTTTATCTTTCTCGCAGGGCTTTCATCCCCCAACAAAATACCGAAGGGCTTCAGTCCATCAACCCTGTCAAATATCACTTTTAGAACGGCCAGCCCCGGTATGGATAGGAACATGCCCGGAACCCCGCACAATGCTCCACCCACCAGCACGCCCACAATGGTCACGAGAGAATTGATCCTGACTTTAGAGCCCACAATGAGGGGCATCAAAAAATTGTTGTCAATGAATTGAACGACCGCAAGGATAACGCCAACCCAAAAGACATCGGATATCATCATGACTTCGCCTGAGATCAGTGTGATCAGCATGCAGAAGATATTGGCGATGAGCATGCCGATGTAGGGAATGATGTTCAGCATCGCGGCCACCAGGGCGAGGAAGATCGTGTATTTGATCCCTAAGATCAGAAAACCAAGAGCATTCAAAGCAAAGACAATGGCCATCTCAATCATCAGCCCGGCGATATAGCTTTGTGACACGGACTGAGACTCATGGAGAATTTCCCGTACCTCACCCTCCCGATTGGAGTTGAAGCAAGCTACCAGAAACTTTTTGATCATGTTGCGGTAGTACAGCAGCAGGAATGTATACACCGGAAGGAGGACCACATACGACAGGACTTGCGTGGCGGTGTCAAAGGCCCCGAACATCCCCCGGCCGGAGGCCTTCATTTTCGCAAATGAGTCTGTGACGTATTGGTTCTGCTTGTAGATGGTGATGTGGAACGTTGAGCGAATCCACTTGTGAATGATCCAGGCCAGGTTATCCAACCGCGACTGGATCATGGGTAAGTCATCGAAGAAATCAGCTATCTGGTTTACCAGAAAATAAAGCACGGATACAATGACAATCAAGGAGAATAAGAGGGAGAGGATGATGGCCAGGATGTGATGGAAACCCTTTCGCTCGAGAAACAAATTGATCGGCAAGAGCAATGAGGCGAGTAAAATAGCAAAGAAGAGCGGAACCAAAATTCCCTGACCCACATAGAAAAAAAGAACAATCAACCCGATGCTCAGCAGGTTGTTGCTCATCCTTTTGTAGAATGGGGTTGAATCAACGATAGCGCTCACAAACAATTAACAATTAAGAATTAAAAATTACGAATTGGATTTCAGCTATTTGATTTTTTTCCCAACACCCAACACCCAACACCCAACACCCAACACCCAACACCCAACACCCAGCACCCAGCACCCAGCATCCAGTGTCCAGTGTCCAGTATCCAGCTAAACCCTCCTGCCCCCGCCAATAACATTGATCAAAACCGCAATGATGGCGATTATGAGCAGGGCGTGGATCAGCCCGGAAGCACCATAAGCGAAGAATCCAACAAGCCATCCGATGATGAGGATGACGGCGATGATGTACAGTAGATTTCCCATTTGATTTTTTTGTTTTAGTTACCCTACAAAGGGTAAAAGGCGTGCCAAACGATCCAGATATTGGTATTGCGGTGCCGAATCAACTATGTGGGATTCAAAGACTATCCTCCAGTCTACAGGTGTGGAAAAATGTCTACAATCAAGGATCCTGCCATGGGCCGGTCATGCTTCAACTTCATTAATATGATGTGATCTTTATGATCATCTGTGAGATGAATGATCAGGTCTTTCAGAACGTCGCCATCCAAAGTCAAAGATTCGTCTGATTCGGTCAGCAGCACCTTAATATGGTAAGGGGTGTTTTCAAACCGGTAGTCGATTTCAAATGAAGTCCAATGATCAGGAACGCAAGGATTTATTTTTAAAGTTGACCCTTCTCTTGTCAAACCCAGGAAGGACTCCAGTATAAGTTGATACATCCAGCCTGCTGAGCCGGTGTACCAAGTCCATCCGCCCCTGCCGATGTGAGGTGACACACTATAGACATCCGCTGCCATCACATAAGGTTCGGCTTTGTAGGTTGCAATTTCGTCGGGAGACTTTCCGTGGTTGACCGGATTGATCATGTTGAGCAATTCCCAGGTAATTTGATGATTGCCTTGTCTGGCCATGGCCATCACCAGCCAAATAGCGGCGTGCGAATATTGCCCGCCATTCTCGCGGATACCGGGCAGATAGCCCTTGATATACCCAGGGTCTTTTTCAGAATGATCAAAGGGCGGATCGAGGATGCGGATCAGTGAATTGGTTCTGTCAACCAAAAAATCATTGGCAGACTCCAAAGCCTGGTGAGTTTTGGCAGGCACCCCAGCACCGGACAACACGGCCCAACTCTGTACGATAGAATCAATTTTACATTCACTGTTCGTGGATGACCCCAGGGGTGAACCGTCATCAAAGTAAGCCCGGCGGTACCATGCTCCATCCCATGCATTATTGTCAATGTTCGATTTCAATTGCTCCGCTGATTTCTGACACAGCAGAACGAAGGCCTCATCCTTCATCGTTGTTGCAACGGATTCAAATCTTTTCAGCACATCGAAAAGGAAAAAGCCCAGCCAAACGCTTTCACCTTTTCCTTCGATCCCCACGTTGTTCATGCCGTCATTCCAATCCCCCGAGCCTATGAGGGGAAGTCCATGGATGCCAAAGCGGATCGATCTTGTGATGGCGCGTTTGCAGTGGTCATACAATGTTGATTTTTCTTCTGTGGTCACCGGAAGATCATAACAGGACTCCTGATCAGCATTTAATTGACGGCCATCGATGAATGAAACCCATTCATGTAGAATGGTCAGATCATCGGTATGCTGAACATAACGCGAGGTGGTGTAGGCCAGCCAGAGCAAATCGTCAGAGCAAAGTGTTCTTACGCCCTTGCCTTCCGGAGGATGCCACCAGTGCTGAACATCTCCTTCTATAAATTGCCGGGATGCGGATAACAAAATATGTTCACGTGCCAATCCGGGTGCCGCGTGCATCACGGCCAGGACATCCTGCAATTGATCCCTGAATCCAAACGCACCGCCTGATTGATAAAATCCGGTTCGGCCCCACAGCCTGCAGGAAATCACCTGATACACCAACCAGCCATTGGCCAGCATATTGAGTGATGGATCGGGAGTCTTTATTTGCGTTTGTCCCAGGGTGCTGCTCCAGAATTCACGGACACGCTTAAGGGCGTTTGTGGCTCCTTCCTTCCCACTCAGGCCGCGCATCATTTTTTGGCCTTCCTGAAAATCCTTGGCGGCGCCCATTCTGAATATTATTTCACGCTCCTTGCCATGGCCGAGAACAAATGGCGTTTGAATGGCGGAACATGGATCCATCCCAGCACCTTGTTTGCCCGACAAACGCAACCGCTTCATTCCATCCGGTTTTTCAAGGGTCCCGTTGCGCCCGATGAATTCATTGCGGTCAGTGGTGAAATTGAACGTAGGAGCGTCGACATCCATGAACGCTATGCGGTTTGCAAAGGCCGTGTTAAACGGATTTTGGGTAACGAGCGCGCCGAGTTCAGCATCAAATTCAGTCACCACATGCATGAGGGAAGCGGGCCGCAAACTTCCCATCACCCATTCAACATAACCGGTAGCACTGAGAGACCGGGTGCGCCCTGAAAAGTTTTTTACTTTGATCACTGTGAATTTCGCCTTTGCCTCGGTATCGACGTATATCCAGACCTGGGTAGAGATTCCATCTTGAGTAGTTTCAAAAATGCTGTATCCAAATCCATGACGGGTGACATATTCTCCCTTTCCTTTGGTAGGGAAGGGAGTTGGCGACCAGAAGTCACCGCTCTCTTCATCACGGATGTAAAATGCTTCTCCGCTGTTGTTGGAGATGGAATCGTTGTTCCAGGGAGTAAGGCGAAACTCATGAGCATTTTCCGACCAGGTGTAGAGTGGACCGCTTTCTGTGACGATGGTTCCAAAATTCGGATTTGCAATGACGTTGCTCCACGGCAGGGGGGTGGCATGTCCTTCGCGTGTGGTGATAACATATTCGTCACCATGGGCAGAAAAGCCACCGATGCCGTTGTCGAACAGCAGCGGCTCATGAGGCATTTTACTTTGGCTGATGGGCTCATACTTTTTGCCTTTCGGCAGATAGGGTATCGTGGGCGTGAAGTGATGTTTCTTGTTGACCTGATCGAACAGGGTGCCGTTCTTATCAGAGATAATCACCCTCGCCACAGTTTGAAGCAGGACCTTGTCTTCATTGGAGATTTGGTCAGCCAGCCTGACTACAATATTGCCTTGTCGTTCGGTGGTGTGAATGCCAACACCTGCAGCAATCAGACTTTGAACCTGCTCTTGAAGGACCTGCCTGTACCCGCTGTGGTCTTCATTGATGATGACGAGGTCGATGACAAGCCCTTTGAATAACCAATAAGAACGGGCCTGCATCAGTTGCTTAATCAATGTGATGTTGGTGGCGTCTGAGACTTGTAATAACACAATCGGTAAATCCCCGGAAAGGGAATAACTCCAAAGTGCCGATTGGCCTCGTGTATTCCGGATGAGCACATCCTGTGGCGCGCGCATATCCGGATTGGAATACAAAATTGAACTTGCCATTTGGCTGAACAACTCCGCTTCCGATTCTGAAACATTGATTTGTCTCAGCACAACCTGGCTATGCGTCCATGTCAATTCAAAAGCCCTGTTTCTGAAACTTCGATCCTGGTATTTGTCAATCAGGTTCTGGCATCCTTCTCGGGCTTCTGCGATGCCGGTAACAAAATCAATAATGGCTGTCTTCTCGGGCGGCAGCGTTATTCTGTATTGAATTGAAACGATCGGGTCCAGCACGGGTCCTTGTGTATTCGAAAGTGGCCCGGCCTGATGCATGGAATCCGGATTGACGATGCTATTTCCCCGGCCAATGAATCGATACCGGTCCGTTTCATAGGAAACATGGTCCGCCTTGACACCAGAGATTTTCGTCAAATGAAAAGCCCAGGGTGGCAGTTCTTCTTTTGATCTGGGCCGGCGGGTACACAGAATGCATTGCTGGATAAAATTAATTTCTGTTTGAACAAAAAGATTACTGAAGGCTGGATGAGAATCATCGTCGGCTGGCAGTGCCAGCACCACCTCGGCGTAGCTTGTGATTTCAATCTTGCGGGATCCACGAGAGTTGTTTGTGATGTGTAGGCGTCTGATCTCAACATTGTCTTCGGGAGAGACAATGATTTCAGTATGCAACTCAATTCCATTGTCTACCCTCCTGAATTCGACGCGACCCTGAGAGAAAATTGCTTCATGCGAGAGGGGTTCCTTGAGGGTAGGTTGAAAGGTGTTTGACCAGTAGGCACCTGTTTCCAGGTCGCGGACATAACAAAATGCGCCCCAATTGTCAAGGTTTGCATCTTCCCGCCAGCGCGTAATGGCAAGGTCATTGTATCGGCTGTAACCGCCACCGGCATTTGAGATCATCACGTGATACTTGCCGTTTGAAAGCAGCTGGATTTCCGGATGACGGGAATTGTATGTCTTAATGACACGCATTTCCCCGGCTATCGCAGTATGTATAACTTCTTCGTAGTCGTTGGGTGTTGTATAATATCCAGTGGTGGCGGGCACACGCTCCTGCAGAAGCAACAACGCTGTCTGGAAATTTGGATCTGCCTCAAACCTTTTTTGCATGGGCTGCTGGCACAACAAATAATCCAGGGACAGCAGACTCATGCCTTGGTGGTGGGCCATGAAGGATTGGATCAACGCAGGTACTTTGGATCGCGTCAGTCGGGCAGGTGAGTAATCTACTGATTCAAAGAATCCGTATTTCCCTTCGTATGCCTTCGACCGCAGTCTTTCCAGATTCTTGCACGCCGCAGCCGGGTCGATCATCAGCGCCATGACGGTGGCATAGGGAGCTACGACCAGGTCTACACCCAATCCTCGTTTGAAACCCAGTTCCGGTATTCCGAATGCCCGATACTGATAAGTGAGATTGGCGTCGACCATATTATAGCACGACTCTGAGATTCCCCAGGGAACGCCGTGTTGTTTGCCATAGTTGATTTGTTTCTTCACTGCCCCCTTACAGGTTTCATCCAGGAGCGTGTTTTCGTAAGTCGGCATGATTAAATTCGGCATGAGGTATTCGAACATGGAGCCAGACCAGGAGAGAAGTACCGATGTACTGTCTGCCTGCGTTAACCGGCGTCCAAGAGCAAACCAGCTTTCTTGCGGGATTTTGCCCTGCGCAATCGCTATGAAAAGTCCCAGCCTTGCTTCGGATGCCAGCAAATCATAATAGCTTGTATCGAGGCGATGGTCGTCTGCATTGTATCCTATCGACATTAAGTGCTGGGTTGGATCGTACAGGAAAGCGTATTCCATGTTCGCAAATTCTACACACTGCGCGCTTAGCCGTTGGATCTCTGAAATTCTATCATGGGCCAATGAACCGGCCAGAACCAAAGACTTCTCAAAATTTGTGAGCCAGTGCAGTTCATTCTCCGAGTTGTCTGGGCTGTGATGGGGGATGAGTTTGGGAATCAACTCCCCTTCAACGCCAGCCAGTTCGATCAACGTCGGGGCATCGGACAATAAAGAAAGGTTCTTGAATCTCTCGGGCCTTTCTTCATACTGCATCCAGGGTGCGACCAGCGTCATTTCCTCTTCCCAACCATCCAATTGTTGTTGCAAGGAGGCGATCCATTCCATTGAGTCATCCGTATCTTTTATGTTTGCCTCCTGAATAAATCGGTTCAGGCTTTCACGGCAATTTTTCAATTTCTCCGATACCTCTTTCAATGAGAACCCCTTGGGCGGGTGTGTCACAAGAAAGTCTTCACGCAAAGCAGTGCATGCGGTTTTCCCGGCAACAGAAACATGTTGAGAAACATACTGACAGATGACGCCTACGGTATCGCGAAGACCTTCCCAAAGATTCTCCTTTATTATTTGTTGGTGCGGAAGGTCCAGCAGTCCTTGCTGCAGCGTGATCAGATGCCCTGCCAGGTTTCCGCTATCGACGGTCGAGATGTACCGGGGATGTAGAGGTGAGAGGGATTGGGTATCATACCAATTGAAGAAGTGCCCAGCATATCGCTCCAGTTTTTGAAGGGTGCCAAATGTTTTGGAAGTGCGCGAAAGAAGCTGTGAGCCCGTGACATATCCCAGATCGTATGCCGCGAGGTTTGATAATAATGCAACACCCATGTTGGTGGGTGATGTGCGATGGGCTGTTCTTGCGACAGGGTATTGCTGGATATTATCAGGCGGCAGCCAGTTTTCAGCCAGGCTTACCTGGGATTCAAAGAATCCCCATGTTTTGCGGGCGAGTTCCCTCAGGTAAATTTTTTGATGCACCGTGATGGTTGACTTAAATGCCTGGTGAGGAAGACCCACCCAGTACACAATCAAAGGAGATGCGATCCACAAAGCCAGCAAAGGCGAACCGGAACCAACCGCCAAAGGAAAATAGCGACTTAATATATAGAGCAGTAATGCCGATGCTAAAGGTGGGAATAACATCCTGCGGATTGTTGTAAATAAGGTTTCTTTTGATTCCGGCAATGAGCCAGATGGACTCCATTCCAACATGTGCCGATGCGTGACAATCATTCTCCACAGTGTTTTCAAAATGGCGTCCGCATTGACAAATGCCTCATAAGGAAGACACACGATCTGAAAGGAAGCTTGGGTCATCCCTTTGGCAGCATTCTCAAATACATTTTCGAGGTGGTGTGAAAAGGAAATTTCCTTTGGTTTTTTCACCAGGTGCCATCCTGATACACTTAACATCGGGAGTGTGACAATGGCGAGTACGCTGAGGGTCCAGAATATCGGAGCGGCCACCAAGGTCCAGCCAAGCAGAAGCAAAAGCAAAAGCACAATGGGAATGATGCTGCGTCTTAGATTGTCCAGTATTTTCCATTTGGACAATGCACTCAACGGGTTTCGTATCAGTTTTCCATCTACACCAGGCACCCAGGGGAGAAACCAGTTTCCAATCTGCCAGTCGCCGCGTATCCACCGATGTCGTCGGCTGATGTCGATGCTATACCGTGTCGGGTACTCTTCGTATAGTTGAATATCGCTTGCAAATCCGCTCCGAACATAATTGCCTTCCAGCAAGTCGTGGCTGAGAATGCGGTTGATGGGAAATCTGTGGCCGAGCACTTTTTCAAAAGCATCTACGTCATAGATACCTTTTCCGATGAACGAGCCTTCTCCGAATATATCCTGATACACATCGGAGGTCACCCGGGTGTAAGGATCAATGCCAGCGTCATTTTCATGCAAACGGGTATAGCGGGAGCGGACCGCTCCGTGCAAACTCACAGCGATGCGCGGTTGGATAATCCCATATCCTTTTACAATCCTTTTCTTTTTCTCATCGTATATGGGACGGTTAAGTGGGTGGGCCATTACACCAATGAGCCTACACGCAGCTTCCCGAGGCAGTTGGGTATCCGTGTCCAAAGTGATGACATACCTTACCGAAGAATACGATTTTTCATCCCCAACAATGGTGGTGAAGCATTCTTTTGAGCCGCCCCGGAGAAGGCCATTCAATGCGCCGAGCTTTCCCCGCTTTCGTTCGTAGCCAATCCATTCTTTGTCGGCCGCATTCCACAGGCGTGGTCTATGAAAGAGAAAGAACAAACCGCTGGAACCTTGACAGTATTTGATGTTCAACTCAGATATTTTTCCCGAGGCCGTTGCCACCAATACCTCATCGTCAGGCATGAATTCTTTTTTGGCGTCTTTAAAATCAGTCAGGAGTCCAAAGAGCAGATTGGGATCCCGGTTGCCGAGAAACCGTACTTCCAATGCTTCCACCAGTTTCTCAATCTGATCAATGCTGGTGAGCATGGTGGGTATAACAACCAGGGTGCGGGCATCCTCGGGAATGCTTTTGGAAAAATCCATCTTGGGCAATGGTATCGGGCCGGCACGCAGGGTAGCAACCCAGTTGATGATGGCCATGGCAAGTTGGCTCGCTGCCAGTAAACTGAGTATTGCCATGAGGTAGGTCAACCCTTTTCCTGTATTCCCGGCGACCCCATAATGCATGAGTCCATAGGTTATGAGCGCTGCGAGTATAAGGGTTCCAGCGGTATACAATGTGGGGGCATAATCAGAAAATATTTTCCTTAAAAATTCGCGCACGGTGCTCCTGCTTTTTAAGAGCTTCTCAATGTGTTTCAGACCGTCTCCGATCAGGAAGTAGCCGACATGAGAGGTGCGCTTATCAGCCGTGTTGCTTACACCGCATTCAGTTGCCAGACGAACAACGGTTTTGGCCACTTCATTTTCCGGAAGTCGTGTATTGATCGAGATTCTTTCAACGGCATGTCGGTATTGGTCGCGCGTATAAAAATCCATGGTGGGATATACACCATCCACCTCACTGCGAAGAGTTTGCTCCACAATGCTGATGGCTTCAACAAATTTGCGCCAGTCCGTTTTCGCCAGGAAGCGAAGACTCTTAATGCTGTTGCTCATGATGACATGGTCCGCAGCTTGTTTTTGATTTTCAGACAATACCATTCCGTTGATGGTGTCGCCGGTTTCTGACAAGTGTTGTTCCATCCACGAAAGTGGCAGTGCCAGGTTGACTCCCTTCCATTGGAGCATTCTCGAATACTCTGCAATGAAGGCGCTCACGATGGGTGGGTTGGACCGGGCCATATCCGCCATGGTGAGCACGAGATTTCTTGGATTTTTTTCAGCTGTTTTAATAATGCGGTCGGCCCAATGGTGTGCGGAATTCGCATCGATGCGGTCAATGGCAATCCTTGCCGCCACGCGTCTTAGGTTTTCAAGCAAGGCGAGACGCAGCATGATCGGAATGGCCCACAATTCACCCAGTGTCAATTCAGTTACTTGCTGGTACGCCTGGATAAAGCGATTGAGGATGTGAATGTCCAGGTGTCCATCACTGTGGGAGATGATTTCTATGGCGATGTCATA
>JAYVEZ010000036.1:0-4028 GCA_043773645.1 Cytophagales bacterium | reverse complement strand
GCCATTCTTCCTTTTGATTCCATCGCTTATGGCAACAATCGCCTCGGCCTCGCCAAATGGTTGTTCGATAAAAGAAACCCGCTGACCTCACGCGTTTTTGTGAACCGGATGTGGCAGGAGTTTTTTGGAAGGGGATTGGTCAAGACCTCTGGTGACTTTGGAATGCAGGGAGAGATGCCTACGCACCCTGAATTGTTGGATTGGCTGGCGCTGGATTTCATGAACAACGGATGGAACATCAAGAGACTGGTTAAGCAGATTGTGATGACTGCCACCTACCGGCAATCATCGATTATCAGCAAAGAGAAATTGTCCAGTGATCCGGATAATATTTTGCTTTCCCGTGGACCCCGCATTCGCATGACAGCCGAAACCGTGCGCGACCTCGCCCTGGCCAGCAGTGGATTACTCGTGAAAGAAATCGGCGGACCGAGCGTGAAAGGCTACCAGCCAAAGGGTATTTGGGAATCCTCCACTTCCGGTCGGGGAGTATTGGCTCACTACGAGCAGGACCACGGTGATAAATTATACCGAAGGGGCCTGTATAACTTTATCAAACGCACTGTGCCACCGCCAGGCATGCTCGTCTTCGATGCCAGCAATCGTGATCAGTGTGAAGTCAGGAGACTGAGGACCAATACTCCATTGCAGGCGCTCATTGTGCTCAATGACCCGGCAATCCTGGAAGCCTCCCGCGTATTTGCCGAACGGTTGATGATGGAAAAATCTGCGACCGACGAAAAAATCAGGAATGCCTTTAAGTCGATTGTTTGTCGCGATGCGAGCCCCAGGGAATTTGAGATTCTTGCAAAATATTATCAGGATGAATTGAGGAACTTTAACCAATCCCCTCAGAAAGCAGAGCGGTTGGTTCAGTCAGGAGAATTTCCCAATGCGAACATCAAGGACATTGTCTCTTTGGCCTCATTGATGCAGGTAATTCACACGATCTACAATATGGAAGAGTCGATTACAAAAACATGATGACATGAAGAATGAATTTATAGAGAACAGACTTCATGTCAATCGCCGCCACTTCCTGGGCAAGCTGGGACTCGGGTTTGGGTCGGTGGCCCTCGGTTCATTGTTGATCCCTGACTTGTTCAGCGGGAAGAACGATCCCATGTCTACCCTTGGGCTTCCGCACTTTGCTCCTAAAGCCAAACGCATCATTTATCTATTTCAGAACGGTGCGCCATCACAATTGGAGAGCTTTGACTACAAGCCCATGCTTACCAAGATGCAAGGCGAAGAATTGCCGGCGTCTATCCGCATGGGTCAGCGCCTTACGGGAATGACTTCGGGCCAGAAAAAATTTCCATTGATTGGTTCGCATTTTAAGTTTGAACAACATGGAAAGTCAGGAGCATGGGTAAGTGAATTATTTCCAAACATTGCCAAAATCGTGGACGAAATGTGCATCGTGAAGTCCATGCACACTGAAGCCATCAATCATGATCCTGCCCTCACGTTCATGCAGACCGGCGCTCAGCAGGGCAATCGCCCCAGCATGGGATCATGGCTGAGTTATGGCTTGGGCAGCGAGAATAAAAATCTTCCTGCTTTTTGTGTTTTACTTTCCCGTGGTCGCGGCAACGGACAGGGAGTATATTCCAAACTATGGACAAACGGTTTTCTCGATAGCATCCACCAGGGAGTACAATTCAGCAGCAGTGAGGAGAGGGTACTTTATTTAAAAGATCCCGAGGGCCGTGATCGCGCAGACACCAGACAGATGCTTGACAACCTGACCCAACTCAATGATCTAAACTACCAGGAGTTTGGTGATCCTGAAATTCAAGCACGCGTACAACAATACGAAATGGCCTATCGCATGCAAACTGCGGTACCTGAACTCACGGATCTCACCAAAGAGCCCGATGCCACCATCAAGATGTATGGCGCTGATTGTCTGGTGCCCGGAACGTATGCTGCGAATTGCCTGCTTGCGCGAAAACTCTCAGAGGCGGGTGTTAGGTTTGTGCAGTTGTATCACCAGGGTTGGGACCAGCATGGTAATATCATCGGGGAGATGCCGCTCCAGGCTCAGGATGTTGACCGATCTACGGCGGCATTGGTCATGGACCTGAAGCAGCGCGGATTGCTGGATGAAACACTTGTGATTTGGGGAGGTGAGTTTGGAAGGACAAACTATTGCCAGGGAGATTTAGGGAAAGACAAAAACTACGGCCGCGACCACCATCCCCGATGCTATACTATCTGGATGGCTGGAGGAGGAGTGAAGCCGGGCATGGTGTATGGCGAGTCGGATGAGTTTGGGTACAACATCATCAAAGACCCCGTGCACGTGAATGATTTTCATGCAACGGTTCTTCACCTGATGGGCTTGAATCACGAGCAATTGAATTTCAAACACCTGGGAAGGCGATACAGGCTTACGGACGTGGCTGGGAAAGTTGTATCTGGAATCCTTGCCTAGATCCACGCACCCATGCTAAAAATAAAAGGCCTGGTTCTCAATCTTGTTTTCTTCCTGCAGGTACTGCTTGTTTTCTTGTGGTGGTTTGAAGACAGTGTGTCCCTTCCGGCCTGGCTCCAGGTCGCCGGACGACTTCACCTTGCCCTGGTGCATGTGCCTATCGGGATGTTGGCTTTTATTGCCGTCCTGATTGTCACACGGCATGAGTTCAAGAAAAAATCTTTCAACAGGATACTCTTTGCTGTTCTTCTTTTTACTTCATTGGCGGCATCTATCACGGCCTTCTTTGGATTTCTGATGTCGCGCCAGTCGGACTATGGTGCTGATGCGCTGGCACTGCACAAGTGGGGCGGGATTGTGCTGAGTTTTCTATGCTATGGGCTGGTCATTTTGTATGACCGCAGGGGGAAGCCCAGTAAAAGTTTTTATGGATTGGCGTTTATTGCCTTTGTGACCATGTTCTTTGCGGGTCATACCGGCGGAACACTTACACACGGTGAGAATTTCCTGCTCGCCCCACTTAATTCCAACTCATCGCGTGTGACCGATGGGTCAATTTTCCAGGAGGCTGTATTTCCGGTGTTGGAAAAGAAATGTATTTCATGTCACAATGAGGCAAAAGCAAAAGGGAAATTGGTGATGACCTCCATCGAAAAATTCCGAAAAGGAGGGAAGCATGGTGTTGAGTGGGTGGAAGGGAAGCTTGAGGAGAGCAGGATGATCAAGTTCATCCATCTTCCATTGAGTGACGAAGACCACATGCCTCCCGATGGCAAGCCCCAGTTGTCGTATAAAGAAATGACGTTGCTGGGGTATTGGATAAAGTCAGGTGCTGATTTTGAAAAGAAGTTGGCTGCCCTGGATGACAAGGATTCTCTTAAAATGCTTGCTATGGAACTTCATGCTCAGAAGTCAGTGGTTACTGAAGTGAAAAAATATGAGTTTAGCACCGCGTCAGAAGAAACCATTGCCAAGCTCAACACACCTTTTTGTTCCGTTTTCCCATTGTATCAGAACAGTCCGGCGTTGCAGGCAGATTTTTTTATCCGTGAGTCATTTAAATCAGCTTCTCTTCAAGCTTTAACATCGGTTGCCGGTCAACTCTTGGTGCTCAATCTTTCTAAAATGCCAGTCACCGATCAAGACTTGGCGATTGTAGCCACCTTCAGGAATCTGGAGAAGTTGAACCTGAATTTTTCGGAAGTGAAAGGTCCCGGACTGTCGACCTTGCAGAGTTTGAAAAAGCTCGCATCCCTATCCCTGGCAGGAACAGCTGTTTCAGTGGAAAGCCTGGAGTCTGTGCTGACTTTGCCTGAGCTGAAAGAATTGTTTGTCTGGAACACGAAAATAACGGAGGAGGATCGAAAGCAGTTGGAGAAAAAGTATCCCGGCGTTGCCATCGCCACCAGCCAGTTCAGGGATGATCATATTTTAAGGCTGAGCAAGCCTTCACTGTTGAGTGACGGCATACTGAAGAAAGATGAACCGTTGGTGCTGAAGAATACCATGCCCGGCGTCACCATTCGCTACACCATCGATGGCACGGCTCCAGACAGCATCACTTCTAAAGTTTATAAAGAGCCGATTA
>JAYVEZ010000035.1:0-2054 GCA_043773645.1 Cytophagales bacterium | reverse complement strand
CTTTTTGGAGATCACTACCGCGTGCTGTCAGTCACGCCTGACAAGAAGTGGGTACAAATACACGTCTATGCGGATCAATGTGAGGGCTGGCTCGATGTCAAACAGCACCACGCTATTTCGAAAGAATATTTTGAACAAATCAACCAGACGGATTTTAAGATTACCACCGATGTCGCCTCACCGGTCCTGTATAAAAAAAGTCCGCTTACCATTGTCATGGGGAGTGTCGTGCCTATTTCGAATTCAGAGTTGTTTAAAATTGAAGAGCAGTTTGCGTTCAACGGTGAATCAAAGGGACTGGGGCAAAAGCGTGATGTTGATTTCTTAAAGATTATTGCCAAGAAATATGTTTCAGCACCCTATCAATGGGGGGGGAAAAGCCCTTTTGGTATTGATGCGTCCGGGTTTGTACAGATGGTTTTTAAGATCACCGGGTATTTCCTTCAAAGGGATGTGCGTCAGCAGTCGCTTCAGGGCAAGAAAATTAAGACCTATGAGGAAGCCAAGCCCGGAGATATTGCATTCTTTGCAGAAAAGGGCGAGACGGTGAAACATGTGGGCATCATACTTGATGATCAAAAACTTATTCATTCTTTCGGTCAGGTTCGCATCGACCCCCTTACGGAAGAGGGCACGTTGAATTCTGAAACCAAAGTGTACACCCATTACCTTCACTCCATCCGGCGGATTATTCCCTAGGAAGCATCCTGTCACGACACAAATCACCAAATCGCAATATCACCCAATCACCCAATAATCGCAGTTTGCAGAACTAAAACCTTAGCTTTATCTTTTCACTATGGATAGCCGGGTATTGGTGCTGAATCAAGACTTTAGTCCGCTTATGGTATGTTCGGTAGAACGTGCCTTCATCCTCGTTTACCTCAATAAAAGCGAGATGGTGCGGTCAGCCAATGGCCATAAGATCCACAGCATCTCGCGCAGTTTCCCCAGGCCTTCGGTCATTCGGCTGAATCGCTACGTGAATGCCCCGTATAAAGGGGTAAACCTCACCCGTCAGAATATTTTCAAGCGCGATAATTTCGAATGTCAGTATTGTGGAACCAAACGCGACCTTACGCTGGACCATGTGATTCCAAGTTCGAGGGGAGGCCCTCATTCATGGCTGAACCTGGTAACAGCGTGTAAAAGGTGCAACGCCAAAAAAGGAGACTATACCCCGGAAGAAGCGGGCCTGACCATGCACAACCGCCCGTTCAAACCTTCCTACACACTCTTTCTAAGGGACATCAGCGGGATGAAGCAGGAAGAGTGGGATGAGTTTTTGATATCGCATTAGTTATTTCCGTGAAGAAATTCATGAGAAATGGATCCTGCGATAATCATCCAGCATCCAGCATCCACTATCCAGCATCCACTATCCAGTATCCAGTATCTAGTATCCAGTATCTAGTATCCAGTATCTAGTATCTAGTATCTAGTATCCAGCCTCTACCACCTAGAACTTCAACCTGAACACTGTTCGCACCCCCGGATCAGACTCCACTGACAACGATCCATTGTGCATCTGCATGATTTGACGGGAGAGACTCAAGCCGATGCCGGAACCAGTCTTCTTGGTGGTGAAGAAAGGAACGAACACGCGGTTCAGCGCTTCCTTGATAATGCCTGAGCCGTTGTCAGTCACTTCGATGATGACAGAGTTCCCTGAATATTTTCCGATGAGATCAATCCTGGCATGGGGCGTTTCTTGTAAGGCTTCAATGGAATTTTTAATGAGATTGATGAGCACCTGCTCGATCATCTCTTCATCAGCCTGTACGGTCAGGTACTCTGAATCACAACGGTATTCAAAATCTATGGTGGTCTTTTTGATTTCTTGTCGCATCAATTGTGCCACCTTCTCAATCAATTCTCTGACGCGGACACTCTTCAGTTTTGGCTGCGGCAGGGAAGTGTATTCGCGATAGGCATCAATGAATTTGATCAGGCCTTTGCTTCTGTTCTCGATGGTGCCCAGACCTTCTCGCAAATCTTCAGCGCCTTCACTTTTCAGTTCATAGTGGTTATCCTTTTGCACCATCTCATGGTCG
>JAYVEZ010000034.1:0-3008 GCA_043773645.1 Cytophagales bacterium | reverse complement strand
TCTTTTACTTTTTTCTTCCATGTCCTGTTGATTTATTTTTTACTATGAAATAGTCAGCCATAATCTTCAATGCCCTTTCGATCTCACTCTGTGGTGTTTTTTGTGATTTCTTCTGAAACCCATTGAACAGGATCACCAAATTCCCTTCGTCAAAGCATGAAAAGATTCTATAAATATTACTACCATACTCGACACGAATCTCATACAATCCATCTGTCCCTTCAATATGTTTGAAGAATTTCAATGGAATCCTCTCCGCCACCGAGATCACGAATAAAATATGGTCAATTTTATCTTTAACCTTTTCTGTCTGGCTTTCAAAGAAAGTAGTGAAATAGTGCTTAAAGAAATGGATTTGACGTGTCTTTTCCATTTTCACAAAGTTAACTTAAAAGTTAACAAGGTCAAATATATTTAGGTTCCGTTTCTCGGTTACTCCTCACCATTCCCCAATAGCAGTGTACCTGATGTGAAATGAAATGGGCTAAGGTGGCCGCAGTATTGCATTACTTCACCCTTTCCAAAAACATCACCGGATGCTTCTCTTCAAAATCGGTCGCTTGCTGAAGAATATACGCAGCCTCGAGCAAAGGCCCTTCATCGTATAAATTGCCAAGGAGTGTAATGGAAGTAGGATGTCCTTTCACATCCAATCCATTAGGAACAGAAATGGCCGGATGGCCGGTCAAATTTGTTGCCAGAGAGATATTTCTCCCATTGGAAGGGGCTACAATGAAATCATAACCTGAAATCATCTTATTAAATTTTTCAATAAGAACTTTGCGATGACGGTTGGCCTGCAGGTATTCCACCGCCGAAATGAAGCGTGCCTGCCGCAAAGAGTTGGCCCGCGACTCCTTGTTTTGCTCGGACAGCAACCGGTCGCGGTGCTCGCGCACGAGTTCATCAAAAAAGGCACCTGCTTCGGCACGGAGGATAATATCGAAAGCAGCATACGGCATCGTGTCAGGAAGAGAAACTTCGTGGAGGTCCGCTCCCAAAGTTTTCAGTAACTCCAGGCTCGCCAGGTTGTTTGGCTTGGTCTTGGTCGTGTCCTTGTCAAACAAATTTTTGAAGTAACCAATTTTATAACCCTTCAGATCCGCAGGAGGATTAAAGGCAAATGGATAGTTCACTACGGCGCGGTCTGCATTGACGGTAGCATCCGTTCCTTTCAAGGCCATAAACACCAATGCACAGTCCTGTGCTGAACGACAAATGGGCCCAACCTTATCCATTGACCAGGACAATGTCATGGCCCCGTCTCTGCTCACACTTCCAAATGTTGGACGTAACCCTGTCGCCCCGCAGCGGCTGGAAGGCGCAATAATCGATCCGAGCGTTTCAGTACCAATAGCAAATGCAACAAGGCCAGCCGCCGTTGCCGATGCAGAACCGGCAGACGAACCGCTGGCACCTTGTTTAATGTCCCATGGGTTTCGTGTCCTACCTCCAAACCAAACGTCCCCACGGGCCAATGCCCCCGAAGTGAGTTTGGCAACAAGCACGGCCCCAGCCTCTTCCATCTTCTGAACGACAAACGCTTTCTCAGTAAGGACCTGATCTTTATAGGGTTCTGCTCCCCAGGTTGTTTTATAACCTGGTACAGAAAACAGGTCCTTAATACCATATGGAATACCATGCAACGGTCCACGATACTTTCCCTGTCCAATTTCCTCATCGGCCTGAGTGGCTTGTTTAAGTGCCAGGGCCTCGGTGATGCTAATCACTGCGTGAAGGGTGTCGTCGAATCTCTTTAACCGATCAAGGTAAATCTTTGTGAGTCGCACAGAAGTAAGTGCTCCAGACTTGATCAGCACACCGAGATCAGCGACTGACATAAAAGCAACCTGGTCATCCGAAGCAGGCAATGAAACACTCTTCGAAAGCTTCCAGTCAGAAACGGTGCCCCTTTCCTTTAATTTATAATGATCCGGCCGGGGGTCAAAGTATAGGGTTGGTACCGTGCCATACGACAGGGAAAGTTTCCTCATGCTATCATACCCCTTTCGGTTTTCCGACAGGTAGCTCAGCATGGTATCGATTTCGCCATCCGAAAAATTTACACCTGTCAGTTTTTCCGCCCCCTTCACGTCATTCTTTGTGATCTTATTTTGTGGCGCGCATTGCGACAACAAAACAATGACTACCGCAAGAAGAATATTAAGTATTCTATTCATTTCATAAACTTTTCAGGTCCCTAACAAAGTCAACAATGTCCTTTTCGAAATCAGTCGATGCTTTCAATAAGGAGATGAAGGCACTTCCCACGATGGCGCCAGAACCGTATCCACACGCCCGCGAAAACGCTTCGGCATTGGAGATACCAAATCCAATCAGGAAGGGATTCTTCAATTGCATAGACTGAAGTCTCTTGAAGTACATCTCCTGTTCGGGAGAGAACCCTTTCTTTGCTCCCGTGGTGCTGGACGAAGAAACAGCATAAATGAATCCACGGGTTGCCTCATCCATTTTTCGGATACGGTCCTGTGAAGTTGTAGGTGAAATCAGAAAGGTGTTGCTTAAATTGTTTGCTTCAAAATACTTTTGATACTCAAGCTGATACTCTTCCATGGGCATATCCGGAAGAATTAGCCCGTCCACACCAGCTGCCGCAGCATCCGCGCAGAATTTCTCTACACCATACTGCATGACTGGATTGAGATAGCCCATCAGCAAAATGGGGAGCTGCACGGTTGTTCGAATTTCTCTAACTTGTTCGAGCAGTTTTCTTAATGTCATTCCATTATTCAGCGCAACGGTATTGCTCTCCTGAATCACCGGGCCATCCGCGATGGGATCGGAGAAAGGAATTCCAATTTCAACGATGTCTGCACCCGCCTCTTCAAGAAATTGGGCAATCCGTATGGTGTCATCAAGTTGGGGAAAGCCGGCAGTAAAGAATACCGACAGAATTCCCTCACGCTTGCGACTGAAAAGACCTTTTACCCTGTTTTCGATTCTCATCTGATTGTTTAATGGTCGCTGTAATTCTTCTCTCCTGCCCT